>JBDTMO010000929.1:0-2045 GCA_039934235.1 bacterium
AACTCGCTCTGGGTCGGCACATCGGACCAGTCGACGATGGCGATGTTCGGGCGGTCGCGCCGGCCGGACCACTGTTCGTACGCGTCGACGAGCGCGTGGAGCACATTGTGGCGCGCGGGCAACGGATGGACGTCCCACGAGCGAAGAAACTCACGCATGATGGGAAGGCCGTAAAACACTTCCGTCAGCACATCGTTGTAGCCGCCGCCGGCGGGCGTTTCTGCATTGTACTCGGTGAATTTCATTCCACCCGAGTCGGCGACGAAGAAGGCGTCGAGTCTCGAAACCGGGCTCGCGTCGCGAAAGCCGGTTTCGACATGCACCAACTGGTGCTCCCATTCCATCAACCCGAACTGTCCGAGCAGTTTTTCGTCCTGGAGTGCGGCTTGGGCGGCCGTGCGAAACGCGCGCAACACGACAGCGCCGCGTTTCTGGAGAAAGCGATACTGCTGCGTTGAAAGAAATCGTGGGCGGAGGACAGTGCACAGTGCGCGGTCGCCAAAGTAGAGACCGCGCAGCTTGAGCTGCTCGTCGAGCTGGCGCTGTGTTTCGCCGCCGATGTCGTCGGTGAGCAGCGCGTGATATTGGTCGATGCCGTCGCGAAGCATTGGTTACCGGTCCACGTGCAGATCCTTCGACTCGCTACGCTCGCTCAGGATGACAATCATCCGCGACGACCGAGCAGGAACTCGCCTTTGCTAAATTCGTTCCTGGGCGCGTTCTCCTTCGCCAGGCGAATCACGAGATCGGCCATCCCATTGAGCACCCACTCGAAGTAGTGCGGCGTGAGAGAATTGATGTCCATGTCCGGCGCGGGATTCATGAAATCGATGGCGTACGGGATGCCGTCGCGCACCGCAAACTCGAGGGAGCACATGTCGTAGCCGAGTGCGCGCATGAGTGTGAGGCTGTCGCGCTTGATGCGCGCCTCGAGCTCAGGACTCAGGTGATCTTCCTCGGGCACGTAGCAGCGATTCTTCGGATCGTACTTCATGCACAGCACATCGCGCTGGCCGAGCGACATGCAGCGGACGAACTGTTCCCACTCGATGAACTCCTGAATGATCATCGTCAGGAGCCCAGACGTGTTGTAGTTGTCGATCAGCTCCTGCTTGGAGCGGCAGACATACACCTCTTTCCAGCCGCCGCCGTGCGCATCCTTGAGGATGCACGGCATCCCGATTTGCGCGATGATGCCATCCCAATCGAGCGGATACTGCAGGTTGCGGAGACTCTCATCGTGCTTGATGCCGGCGACGTAGTCCTTGTTTGGCAACGCGATGGTTTTCGGGCTGGCGACGCCAAGCCTGGTGGCTAACGACGCATCGAACAGCTTGTCGTCGGCCGACCACATGAACGGATTGTTGACGACGGTGGCGCCCTGAAGCACGGCGTGCTTGAGGTACGTGCGATAGTACCCAATCTCGTGTGAGATGCGATCCACGATGACGGCGTATGGTACGGGCTCGGACATCGACGTGCCGCCGAGGGTCACGTACTCCACCATCACCCCTTCATTGCGCCGAGCAACTTCGTCGATGAGCGCCGGCGGGAATGACCATTCGCGGCCGACAAGGAGACCGACTTTCAGCATGCTGTATACTCCGGGAAGGTGGCTTCCGAGTTGAACGGTGAACGGTGAACGGTGAACGGTTGCCGCGTAAGAGAGGTATAAGGGATGGGATGCTGCTCGTGGCTCGCAGTTTCCGGTCACCGTTCACCGTTCACCGTTCACCGTCTACCTCCTAATCCGACCCTCCGACGTACGTCTGAATCATCTGGCGCCAATAGGGCCAGTCGTGCGCCCATCCATCCCAGATGCGGAGGGCATTCCAAACTCCTTTCGACCACAGGCGACCGGAAAAATACTCGCTGTTGCCGCGCAGGGGGTCGTCCTGGCCGATGGCGAGCACGATGTCCATACGGTGCATGTTTGCAAGCCGCGCGGGATCCGATTCGCCAAGGATAAATTCCGCGGGGTTGTACGGATAGACGTGCTCGTCCGTGTACCCGTCGCTCACCTCGCGAATGTCATACACGCCGCT
>JBDTMO010000930.1:0-2037 GCA_039934235.1 bacterium
TCTGGCTCGTGCAAGGCGGTGGTCGCAGTCGGATGCATGGTGCAGCGGCACAAGAACGAGCTTCAGGAAGCGCTCCCCGAAGTCGACCTGTTTCTCGGTTCGTCGGAAATGGATCGCCTGCTGCCCGAACTCGAGGCGATGGGCCTGATTGACGACGTACCGGCCATCCACCCGGGCGTGCGGCTCTTCACCGGCGACGCGCCGCACATTCGCTATCTCAAGGTCAGCGAAGGCTGCGATCACGGTTGCGCCTTCTGTGCAATTCCGCTCATGCGCGGCAAGCATCGTTCGTTTGCGCTCGACGAAGTGATCCGCGACGCGCAACTGCTCGAAGCGCAGGGCGCGCGCGAGGTGAATCTCGTGGCGCAGGACCTCGCGCACTACGGACGCGATCGTCGCGACGGTTTTACGCTGCCGGAATTGCTCGAGGCGCTCGTGAAGGAGACGAGCATCCCGTGGCTCCGCATGCTGTACCTGTATTCGTCCGGCATCACGCCGCGCCTGCTCGAAGTCATGGCGAATCAGCCGCGGATCCTGCCGTACCTCGACATGCCGATGCAGCACGCGTCGGACGCCGTGCTCGCGCGCATGCGGCGGCCCGAACGACAGAACACCATTCGCGACCGTGTGGCGAAGGTGCGTGATGTTGTGCCGGATCTCGCGATTCGTACCACGTGTATCGTCGGGTTTCCCGGCGAGACGGACGACGATTTTGCGCAGCTCATGAGCTTTCTCGAGGAGATCCAGTTCGAGCGCGTCGGGGCGTTTACGTACTCGCCGCAAGAAGGCACGAAGGCCGCGGAAATGGTTGACGACGTCCCCGAGTCCGTAAAGCGTCAACGATTGGAGCGGTTGATGGAGCTGCAGCGCCAGATCACCGCAGAGCGATACGAGCGATTTGTTGGACGCACCGCGCGCACCATGATCGATCGCATTGTCGATGGCGAAGCACAGGGGCGCACGGTGTGGCAGGCGGACGATGTCGACGGCATCGCCTACGTGCAGGGCGCCGATGATTTGCCACCCGGCACGATCATTGACGCTGTGATCGAAGGCATTGAAGACGACGTCGATTTCAATGCGACGCTGCTCCGCGTCGTCGACGCGATGGGTGCGCCGCCGAAGCGCGTTCGCGCGCTGCCGGTCATGGCGACATCGATCGGGAGCTTCGGACGTTGAGTTCGGAGCTCGGCGCCGCAGTACGATCGACGGCGCGTTCACACGAGTTGATGGCGCGTGCCCGTGAACTATTTCCAGGCGGTGTAAACTCTCCAGTGCGCGCATTCAGCGGCGTTGGCGGTGAGCCGTTTGTCGTCGCGCGTGGAGAAGGCGCGCGCATCTGGGATGTCGACGGCAACGAGTACATCGACTACGTGCTGTCGTGGGGGCCACTGCTACTCGGCCACGCAGCGCCCGTCGTGCTCGATGCGCTTCGCGAAACGATGGAGCGCGGCACGAGCTTTGGCATCCCGACAGGCCTCGAGATCACGTTGGCTGATCTGGTGCAGCAGCGCATGCCGCACGTCGAGATGATGCGCTTCGTGTCGAGCGGCACGGAAGCGACGATGAGTGCCTTGCGCCTCGCGCGGGCTGCAACGGGCCGCGACCTGCTCCTCAAGTTCGACGGCTGCTACCACGGCCACGGCGACAGCTTTCTCGTGCGTGCGGGCTCTGGCGTCGCAACACTCGGGTTGCCCAACTCCCCCGGCGTGCCGGATGCACTGGCGGCGCTGACACTGACGGCGCCGTTCAATGACGTGCAGGCCGTCGAGGAAATCATGTCGGCGCACGGTAATCGCATCGCCGCGATTTTTGTGGAGCCCATCGTCGGCAATGCGGGGTTCATTGCGCCCGACGCGGCTTTCCTTCCGGCGCTGCGGCGTCTTGCCACCGAGCACGGAGCACTTCTCGTTTTCGACGAAGTGATGACAGGCTTTCGTGTCGCACCAGGCGGCGCCGCCGAATACTTCGACATCACACCCGACCTCACGACGCTGGGCAAGGTGATCGGCGGAGGGCTACCGGTTGCGGCGTATG
>JBDTMO010000931.1:0-2033 GCA_039934235.1 bacterium
CGGAGGCGCTTGTGCTCGCCCGCCAGCCGCTCCACCGCCACTGCCCGCCGGCGCTGCAGTCGAATCACCACCCGCACCGACTCGGCCACGACCACCTCGACCACCGCCGGCAACCACCGCCTTGAGCGATGGAAAATTCGGGTCGGCACCGGCCTTTACGAGCATCCGCATTGCCTCGACGTCGACGGCATACGCAGCGCGCCAGAACGGCGTCGTACCATCGAGGTTCTCGAGGCCGCAATTCGCATTGCCGCAATTGTTGAACGAGAAATACCAGAACTGTGTCTTGAGCCGGGCGTTGGGGTTCGCGCCGGACTTGAGCAAGGCGCTCATCAGTTCGATGTAGCTCGTCTTCTGATTCTGGATTTCCTGCGGCTGCGGAAAGCGTGAGCGTGGCGCCCACTGCGTGTTGATCACAGCGTACAGCGGAGTAAGCCCCGCGGTACTCGCAATGTTGGCGTCGGCGCCGTGCTCGACCAGCACCTTCGCGACGTCGAACTGTCCGTTGATCAGCGCAAGGAGCAACGGCGTCGTGCTATCGACGCCACTCCGGTCGTTGATGCTGGCCGAGCCGTCGAGCAGCGCGCGCACGGCGGCGACGTTGCCATCGCGCACTGCGTGATGCAGTGCAGACAGTCCGCCCAAGCCGCCGACAGACGACACATAGCCCGCGACGCCGCCATTGATCGTGTCCACAGCTTCGGTGAAACCCGCCTTGCCAGGCGCGGCTGGAGCTGCGAGCACTGCGCGCCCCGAATCGATCGCCGCCTGAACCTGCGCTGCCGTAAACGGTCCCTTTGGAACAGCCACCGGTGCTGCCCTGCGCGCAGGCCGCGCGGTAGAATCGGCGCCCGTTGGCGGAAGCGTTCGCGCAGTGTCACCGCGATGCCGCTCTGGTTCGAACGACACCAGCACTTCATTCCGTTTGCGCGTCGCAGCCTGCTCGCGTGCGCCTTCTTCGACGAGATTCGTCGACTTCGTATGCAGATTGGCGTCTGCGCCGCGCTGCAACAGCACGCGAATGACATCGGCGCGATCGTACGCCGCCGCAAAGATGAGCGGGGTCTGTCCCCACTGCGGTTCGCGCGCGTTCGCGTCCGCGCCGCGGTCGAGCAACGCCTTCACCGATGCAGCGTTCCCCGACGCGGCCGCAAAGTGCAGCGCGGTCGCCCCGGCCTCGCTCAGTGCATGGACGTCGCTCCCCGCCGCAAGCAGCGCGACGACAACGGCGGCGCTGCCAGACCTGCTGGCAACATGAAGTGGGGTATACGCGCCGATCCGCGTGACCGCACGCACATCCGCATGTGCGCGAAGCAGCACATCGGCCATTGTCGAATCGCCGCGATCGGCGGCCCAGTGCAACGCCGTCATCCCGTCGCCCTGCGGCGTGTTCACACGTTCGCCCTTGGCGAGCAACTTTCGCACGAGCGTGACGTCGCCTTTCATTGCCGCGTCGGCAACCGGCGCCGTGATCGGCGTTGCGGCAGCGACCAGCACCGCCAAGGCAACTACCAGTGATGAAGAGAGAATGGTCTTATTGCGGATCACAGCGTCCTCACGGACTGTGTTAGCCGAGCGTCAACGCGCCCGTACTGTCGCCAAAACTCACGTTGTCCATGCCGAGCATGTGCATCACCGACAGCATCGCGTTCGCCATCGGCGTCCCGTCTGGTGCCTTGATGTGCAGGTTTCCCGCAATCTTCCCATTGCCGTGACCCATCACAAGCAGCGGACACCGGCGATGATTGTGCACGTTGGGGTCGCCCATGGGCGATCCGTAGATGATCACCGTTTTCTCGAGAAGATTCGTGTCGCCTTCCATCGAGTTCTTCAAGCGATCGAGGAAGTACGGCAGCATGCTCACGTGGTACGTGTTGATCTTGTTGAAGTCCAGGATGTTCGCTTCGCGACCGCCATGATGCGACGCGGGATGAAATCCCTTATCGGTTCCGCTTTCCGGATACGCCCGACTCGACGCGTCGCGACCCGTCTTGAATGAGAACACGCGCGTCATGTCCGACTGAAACGCGAGC
>JBDTMO010000932.1:0-2033 GCA_039934235.1 bacterium
TCGATCAAGTGCTCGACGGACGCTACCGCATCGTCCGAAAGGTCGGCGAGGGCGGCATGTCATTCGTCTACCTCGCCAACGACACGGCGACGAAGGATCGATACGCGATCAAGGTGTTGTCGCAGGCGCTCTCGAACGACCAGAACGCCATGCAACGCCTCAAGCGCGAGGCCAGCCTCGGCATGCGGCTGGCGCATCCGAACGTGTGCCACATCATCCGCATGGGCGAGACGCAGGATGGCTTGGTGTACGTGGTCATGCCGTTTGTCGAAGGGGAGATCCTGAGCGATCGCAACAACCGCATGGGCACGCTGCCGCTCGCGGAGGTTGGACGATTCGTCTCGGAAATCGCGTCGGGACTTCATGTGGCGCACGAGCTCAAGATCGTGCATCGCGACCTGAAGCCGGAGAACATCATGATCTGCAAGTCCGAAGATGGCAGCGAGCGCGCTGTCGTCATGGACTTCGGCCTCGCGAAGGAACGCCGAGCCGATGCGGAACTGCAGAAACTGACGGCCACCGGCATCATACTGGGTACACCGGAGTTCATGAGTCCCGAGCAACTGCGCGGCAAGCCGCTCGATCCGCGCACCGACGTGTATTCGCTTGGCCTGATGACGTACGAGATGCTCACGGGCCGGTTGCCGTTCACCGGTCGCACGCAACAGGAAATGATGATTGCGCGTTTGCGGAACGAACCCATGCCGCTTCGCGAAGCGCGTCCGGACCTCGGCTTTTCCGAGGCGGTGGAAAAAGTGCTTGCGAAGTCGATGCAGCGCGCGCCGGATGACCGGTATTCAACGGCTCCGGAATTCGCGACCGCATTCGCGGCAGCAATCGGCAAGACGGGAGACGGTGGAGTATTGGGGCGTCTATTTGGACGCTGACACAACAAGGAGGCGCCACATGCGTCGCACGCTGATGGTTGCAACACTCGCACTGGCCGCCACGGGCTGCAGCTCCCCCGGGGAAGCGGACGCCAAGGCGCCGCTCGCGCCGCAGGATACGGCAGGCAGGGTTGCCGCGCTCGACGGCAAGCTGAGCGTGCCGGCCGGCTTCAAGGTGACTTACTTCGCGAAGGACCTGCCCAATGCGCGCTTCATGGCGGTTGGGCCCGGCGGCGTCGTGTATGCGAGTCAACCTGACAAGGGACAGATCGTTCGTTTACCGGACGCCAATCACGATGGCAAGGCGGATACGGCGATCGTCGTTGCGACCGGTCTCGATCGTCCGCATGGCCTCGCCTTTCACAAGGGCGCGCTCTACGTCGCCAACACTGATGGTGTCGTTCGCCTGACACTCGGCGCCAACGGCGTGGCGACGGGCGCGCCGGTATACGTGAATCACTATCCCTCCGGCGGCGGGCACTGGACGCGCACCATCATTTTCGGCGCGGACAGCGCGATGTACGTCTCGGTCGGTTCCACCTGCAATCTGTGCGTCGAGCAAACACCGGAGCGTGCGGCGGTGCTGCGCTTCAACGAAGATGGATCTGGCAAGCGCGTGTTCGCCGGCGGTCTCAGGAACGCCGTCGGTCTTGCGATGAACCCGCAAACGAAGGCGATCTGGGCATCACAGAACGAGCGCGACAACCTCACGCCCGATCATGAGAACCTTCCGCCCGAAGAGCTCAACATTCTCGTGGATGGCGGCGACTACGGCTGGCCATACTGCTACGGCGATCGCACGCCAAATCCGGAATACAACGACGCCGCGCGTTGCGCCAAGACCATCGCGCCCGCGCTCAAGATGCAGGCGCACTCCGCACCACTCGGCATCAGTTTTCTCGCGAACGCCACGACGTTTCCAGCCGACTATCGCGGTGACCTCCTCGTTGCGTTTCATGGTTCATGGAATCGCGACAAGCCGACGGGCGCAAAGATCATTCGGGTGCATGTCGCGAACGGCAAGCCGACCGGCGAGGAAGACTTCATCACGGGCTGGCAGGATGCGTCCGGCAAGCGATGGGGAAGGCCGGTGGATATTCTGGTTGCTGCGGACGGAAGCGTGCTCGTTTCCGACGATGCGCTGGG
>JBDTMO010000933.1:0-2032 GCA_039934235.1 bacterium
CCGAAGACCTACCAGCATTCTTCGGCCGACATCCCAATGCGTGACGGGCTCAAGATGCACGTCGAGATCTTCTGGCCCGCAGACGCGCGAGAGCCGCTGCCCTTCCTGTTCCAGCGAACGCCCTACGGAGTGGGCGGCGCCGGCGGTCGGCTCACCACCGGCTACTCGGATTTGGCCGAAGAGGGCTACATCTTCGTTTTTCAGGACATCCGGGGCCGCTACAAGAGCGAAGGCACCTTCGTCATGCAGCGTCCGCCGCGCCCCGTTGACTCCCCAGCGCAGGCGATCGACGAAGGCACCGACACCTACGACTCGATCGAATGGCTGCTCAAGAACACCCCGAACAACAATGGCCGGGTGGGCATGCTCGGAGTGAGCTACGACGGGTGGACGGCGGCGATGGGGATGCTCGGCGGACATCCCGCATTGCGCGCCGTCAGTCCGCA
Organism: bacterium; assembly: GCA_039934235.1. Taxonomy (GTDB): domain Bacteria; phylum Gemmatimonadota; class Gemmatimonadetes; order Gemmatimonadales; family Gemmatimonadaceae; genus AG11. The sequence goes on from JBDTMO010000933.1 coordinate 447, forward strand.
GGCGTCGCCCGCCGACATGTTCCTCGGCGACGACTTTCATCACAACGGCGCCTTTCGGTTGAGCTACGGCTTCGAGTACGCGTACCTGACCGAGGCCACGAAGGAAAACTCCGACTTCGACTTCGGCCGCTACGACACCTACGAGTGGTACCTCGGTATCGGGCCGCTCTCGAACATCCAGTCGAAGATCCTCAAGGACAAAAAGCTGCCGACATGGACCGATTTCGCCCAGCACCCGAACTACGATGGGTTCTGGCAACGGCAGGCAATGAAGCCGTATCTCACGCGCGTCACGGTGCCCACGCTGAATGTCGCCGGATGGTGGGATCAGGAGGATTTCTACGGCCCCGTGACCATCTATCGCGAGTTGGAAAAGCACGATGCTGCGAGCAGAAATTTCCTTGTCGTCGGACCATGGCGGCATGGCGGTTGGTCGGGCGGTCCGGGGCAAAAGCTCGGCAAGATCGACTTTGGTTCTCCGACGGGAGAGTACTATCGGCAGAAGATTCAGGCGCCTTTTTTCGCGCACTACCTGAAGGACAAGGGAAACCTCGCGCAGCCCGAGGCCACCGTGTTCGAGGCGGGCAGCAACCAGTGGCGCACTTTCGACTCGTGGCCTCCCAGGAGTGCGGTCACCAGGTCGCTGTACTTCCACGCTGGTGGCGCGCTCTCATTCCAGGCGCCGAGCGCGAATGAAGGAAGCGCGAACGACAGCTACGTGAGCGATCCGGCCAAACCAGTTCCATATCGGCCACGCCCAATCGAGCCGACGTACTATCCGAAGGGGTCGGGTTGGTACACGTGGTTGCTCGAGGACCAGCGCTTCGTTCAGGGACGGCCGGACGTTCTCAGCTGGGAAACTGCACCGTTGACCGAAGACGTCGTTGTTGCCGGCGAGATCACGGCAAAGTTGTTCGCGAGCACCACTGGCCAGGACGCGGATTGGATCGTGAAGCTCATTGATGTTTACCCTGAGACGTACGCGTCAGATTTCAAGTTGGGCGGATACGAGTTCATGATCGCGAACGATGTGTTTCGCGGTCGCTTCTGGAAGTCATTCGAGAAGCCGGTTGCTTTGGTGCCTAACGCGGTGACCCCGTTCAGCATTGATCTTCATACGCAGAGCTATCGGTTCCAGAAGGGGCACAAGATCATGGTGCAGGTGCAAAGCACATGGTTCCCGATCATCGACCGCAACCCGCAGACGTGGGTGCCGAATATTTTTCAGGCGACGGCGAGTGACTTCAAGGCGCAGACGCATCGGATATGGCGCACGCCGTCGCAGGCCTCGCGGGTAGAAATTCAGACCGTCGCGCCCTGAATCGAGATCAACTTCACAACGCGGATTAGGTGGACACGCGCCGAAACGCGCGGATACAGAACTGGATTCTTGGTTTGCTTTATCCGCGCTTTTCCGCGAAATCCGTGATAGGCAGTTGCAGTTGACGTTGCAGTTGTGCGTTCTGGGTGCAGGTGTTGATGCAGTTCGGCAGCGCGTTGGCGTAGGCGCCAAGTGTGTCGGTGATGATGCGTTGGAACTGCCTTGACGCGGATTTACGCGGATTTGGCGGATCGCCGCGGATCCT
>JBDTMO010000934.1:0-2032 GCA_039934235.1 bacterium
CAGAAAAAGGGGAGCGCCACCGTTTGGGGAGACGATCTCGGCGCGGAGGACGAAGCGCTCATCGTCGCTGATTTCGATCGGCCGGTGTTCGTGATGAACTATCCGAAGGAGGCGAAGGCCTTCTACATGAAGGAAAATCCGGACGACCCGCGCACGGTGCTCTGCAACGACTGTCTGGCGCCGGAAGGATATGGCGAGATCATCGGAGGGTCGCAGCGCGAGGATGATTATGACAAGCTCCTCGCCCGCATCCACGAGGAAGGGCTGCCCGTCGACGCCTACAATTGGTATCTCGACTTACGTCGATATGGCACGTTTACGCACGCGGGCTTCGGGCTTGGGCTCGAGCGCACTGTCGCGTGGATTTGCGGGCTGCAGCACATTCGCGAAGTGATTGCGTTTCCGCGAATGATGCACCGGTTGAGGCCTTAGAGTGAACGGTGAACGGTGAACGGTGAATGGTAACTACGTCCGCGGGTACCGTTCACCGTTCACCGTTCACCGTTCACCTTTACTTCGTTCCATAGTCCGTCGAGCACGGGCAGGCCCGCCGTTCGGACGTCGATTCCGCGCTCGCGCGCCAATTTCTCGATTCCCTGAAATCGCGTCGCGAACTTCACGTTCGCCTTATCCAGGGCGAGCGATGGGTGAACGCCGAGTTTTCGGCAGAGGTTGACCGCCGAAAACAAGAGGTCGCCCAACTCTTCCTCGAGCAACGGATCGGGCACGCCGTTTCCCGACGCTGCCGCGCCGCGCTCCACCTCGGCGCGCACCTCCTCGAGTTCCTCTTCGACTTTTTCGGCGGGACCTTTTGCGTCTGGCCAGTCGAAGCCCACGCCAGCGGCGCGATCCTGCAACCGAAAGGCTCGGTGAAGGGCGGGGAGGTCCGCCGGCAATCCGTCGACGATACTGTCGCGTTTCTTCGCCTTCATGCCCTCCCAGCTCTGCTTTTCGCCGCCTTCGTACAGATGCGGATGACGTGATTTCATCTTGGCGAGGAAACCTTCTGCCACGTCCGTGAAGTCGAATGCACCACGTTCCTCGGCAACTACGCTGTGAAAGAGCACTTGGAGCAAGAGGTCGCCAAGCTCTTCACGCAGCATCGTGTCGTTTCCGGCGCGGATCGCGTCGTCCACCTCGTACGCTTCTTCGATCAAATATGGGCGCAGCGACTCATGCGTCTGCGCTGCGTCCCAGTCGCAGCGCAAGCGAAGATCTTTCATCAGCGCCAGCGTTTCCTGTAGCCCGGGCTTCGGTTGCATCGGTCCTTGTGGCCTCCTATCTTGTTCAGTCTCCACATGATAGCTATTCGCGTCGTCAGATGACACGCGCCTGGGTCGAGGTCGACTTGGGCGCGTTGTGCCGCAATGGGGCTGCCCTTGCGGCGCGCGCCGGCGTGCCGCTGCTGCCCATGGTGAAGGCAGACGGGTACGGCGTCGGCGGGTTGCGGGCCGCCCTGGCCCTGGCGTCGTTGAACCCTTGGGGGTTCGGTGTCGCGTCGGTCGCAGAAGGCGACGAACTCCGTCGCGGCGGAATCGCGGGGCCCATTCTCGTTTTTACGCCAATACTTCGTGACGAAATCGACGCCCTGCGGCGCTTCGATCTTACTCCGGTGCTGGGCGACGCGGCGGTCATCGAGTCGTGGGCGCGGACTGGACGCCCGTGGCACCTCCACATCGACACCGGCATGTGGCGCGCGGGAATGCCGTGGGACGCCGTGGCCGAACATCGCGACCTCCTCACGCGGGCGGCGCCCGAAGGAGTGTGCACGCACTTTCACTCCGCGGAGTTGGACAACGGAAGCCGCGAGGCGCAGGAGAAGCGATTTGACGAAGCACTTGCCGCGCTGCCGCTGCGACCCGCGATCATCCACTGCGAAAACGGGTCGGCCGTACAGCGCCGTGCGCCGTCGCCATGGACGCTCGTGCGCCCCGGGATTTTCCTCTACGGCGTGGCCACGGTCGAAGGCGGCGAACTCACGCCGGAACCTGTGGCAAGCATTCGCGCGCGCATTGTCGAGGTACGCACGGTG
>JBDTMO010000935.1:0-2030 GCA_039934235.1 bacterium
GTGAACGGTGAACGGTGAACGGTGAACGGTGAACGGTGAACGGTGAACGGTGAAGGGACAGTGGACGGTGAACGGTGGACGGTGAACGGTGACCCGAGAGCGGGAGCGGGAGCGGGAGCGGGAGCAACGAGCCTGTCATCCTTGAGCGAGCGTAGCGAGTCGAAGGATCTGCACCCCGCCCCTACCGTTCGCCGATCACCGTTCACCCTGTACCGTTCACTATCTTTTACGTTCGTTGACAATTCAGGGCGCGAGACGCGCCAGACCGGTAGCCGAGAGATTCCGTGGAAGCAGATGCGAAAGAACCGACGGGTGTGACCCGCGGACAGAACGTTGTGCACGTCATGCCGCTGGACTGGTCTGCCGCCGAGCAGGTGCTCGCGACCCTTGTGGACCGAATTGATCCGGCGCGTGCGGACACGCAGCTGCTCGTCGTTACGGCCGATGCGGAAAACGCCGCCGCTGCTGCCGAAGCCATCGTCTCTGCCGTTGGTGACCGGCCTATCAGCGTGCTGGCCGCAACGGCCAGCCCGCGCGCAGCGCGACTTCTCAAAGGGTCGTCCGCGCACGTCATCGCTGGTGCGCCCACCGAGTTGGTGACGCTGTTGCAGGCGTCCGCGCTCAAACCCGAAGCCGTTCGCGGAATCATCTTCGCGTGGCTCGACCCCATTCTCGACACCCCCGACGCCATTCCGCTCGAGACGCTGCTCGGCGAACTGCCAAAGGACGGTGCGCGTGTTGTGCTTGCGGCGGAACTCACGCCGGCGTACGAGGCACTCATCGAACGCTATGCGCGCCGTGCGCGCCGAGCCGTCGAAGCCCCTGCCGACGAACAGCAGACACCGCTCACCGCGGAGTACGTCGCGTCGTCTCCAACGGCGCGCGGCGCAACGCTCCGTCGCCTGCTCGACGCGCTCGACCTCCCGCGTGCCGAGTTGTACGCGCGCACGCCGTCGGTACGCGCGGAAGGCAGCACGATCGCACGTTCGCTCGGCTATCCGGCGGACGCCGTGCGCGTTACCTCGGGCGGCGAGCAGGCCGCGGCAACGAACGATCCGCTCGTGCTGCTCGAGCTCCCGACGTCGCGCGAAGAACTGCGCACCCTGGTCGGCAGCGGCGCGCGCAAGATCTACGCGCTCGTACAACCGTCGCAGCTTGGCAGTCTCCGCGCATTGCTGGGCGGCGGCGCGGTGACTTCGATGCCGCTGGTCGAGGCGGCGGAGCGTGCTCGCGGCAAGGATGCGGCACTCCGAGCGTCCTTGCGTGATGTGCTCACGTCTGGCGACGTCCGCAGGGAAGTGTTGGCGCTCGAGCCTCTGCTTGCGGAGTTCGATGGAATCGAGATTGCGGCGGCGGCACTCCGGATGCTCGAGCAGCAGCGTCCCGCTCGCCCGGCCGCCGCGACATCCTCGCAGGCTGGACCAATGCAGCGCCTCTTCATCAACCTCGGCGAGAAAGACGGGATTCGCGCACCAGAAATCATCGCGGCAATCACGACCAACGCCGGCATTCCGGGCTCGCAGGTGGGTCGCGTCGAGGTGCGCGACACGCACGCCATCGTCGAAGTCGCCGCATCGGTCGCGGAGCTCGTGGTAGGCAAGATCACGGGCGCCGTGGTGCGTGGCCGGAAGGTGCAGGCGCGTCTCGATGCGCCAAAGGAAGATCGTCCGGCACGCAGTGGCCCACCGCGCACTGGTGGCGATCGTCCGGCGCGTCCGTTCGAGCGCGATCGCAGTAGCGCCGGTTCGTCCGCGCGCCCGCCGCGACCGTTCGATCGTGGTGAGCGTCCGGCACGTCCGTTCGACAAGTCGGATCGCCCGGCACGTCCGGGCGCGCCGCGTGGTGGCCCGCCGCGCGGCGCAAGCAGTGATCGACCCGCGCGGCCGTTCACTCGCGACGCCGCACCTCGCAAGTTCGACGGCGGCAGCGCCCGCCCCACCCGTCCCCGCCCACCTCGCGATAACGCATGATCGGCGACATGTACCCCGCCGGCGCTGGCGGGTGGATCGAGGTGATTTGTGGCGTGATGT
>JBDTMO010000936.1:0-2030 GCA_039934235.1 bacterium
TTTGCGTCGGTCTCCATGCCGAACGGGGCCCAGATCTTCTCGCTCAAGTACTGCGCGAGTGATTTCCCGACTGCGTTTCGGACCACTTCGCCCGCTATCTGTGTTTCGCCGGTGCTGTAGTTGTTCACTGAACCTGGCGGCGCGGCGCGCGCAAGCGCTCGCATCAGCTCCACCGCTCCGCCTGGCCTTTGTGCAATTTGAGCCTCGAGCAACCGCCGCCGGTCCGACTTCGGATCCGTGTACGTCTCGTTCCAGCGGACGCCGGACGCCATCATCAGGAGTTGCCGCACGGTCACGCCATCATACGCGCTGCCGGTGAGGCGCGGCACGTATTTCGTCACCGGGTCATTGATGCTGCCGATTGCTCCGTCCTTGATCGCGGCACCAATGAGCGTCGACGTAATCGATTTCGCGATCGACATCGACATCCATCGCGTACTCGGCGAATTGCCGTACGCGTACCGCTCGAGCGCGATGCGACCGTTCTTGAGGACGAGCAAACCGCTCACGCGATTGAGTGTCAGGTACTCGTCAAGCGAATACGGTTTTCCCTTTGACGTAAAGCTGACGTTCGCGAGCGGAGAGGTGGCCGCAGGCAGCGGGTATGGTTTTGTGCCGCGCTCGATGGTGCGTGTGGGGAACAGCCGATCGATGTTGCGGAATGTGTTGACCGCGAGTGCCGGCGTGAGCGCGCCGTCGTACATCTGTCGCACGGTGCCGATCGAGTCGTTCGCGTGCGGATTGATGTACGCCCCTTGTGACGCGCCTTGGGCGAGCGCGGCGCTCGCGCTCAGCACGAGAGTGATCGCAGTGGCGCCGACGCACGCTCGCACGCCTACTTGCGCTTGTCGACCGTGGTGATCTCGATGACGCCACTCTCGTGTCCGGGTCCGCGCAACAACACGGCGCGATTCTGGTCGAGGTATTTCATCTCGACGATCTTCGTCGCGGAGATGGTGGCGAGCACCTCCAGATCTGGTTGCCGCTTGTCGTCGACGTAGAGCACCACCTCCTGCCTTCCCCCGCCGGGAGATGACATGTTCGACGACGCGGTGCGCCCCATGGGTGGGCTTAGCCACTGTGGCCGCAGGATGCGGACGGCCTCGCGGGCAGTCATGATGCTCGTGCCTGCCTCATCCAGTTCGACGCGAGTAATCTTGTTTCGATCGCCTCGGCCCTGCTGCGCATGAATGGGAGCGGCGAACGCGAGGACGCTCAATACGGCGCAGAGACGTACTATCGGCAGGCGCATGACAACCTCACTGGACATCGGTAAGGGACAAGACAGCGGTGGGTTCGGAGCATAAACTTGGCGCCGACGCAACGACGGGCTCGAGCACGCATGAGCTTGGGCAACGCATTGTACCCTCGGTATTGCCTGGAGTTGCCTCGTCGTGCGCATCCGCCGTGCCGCGCGGCGCTCAATCGTAACGGGGATGCGTCGCGCGCGTTAGGGGACACGCTGGTAGACCACCTTGCCGCCCAACACAGTCAGATCCACGCGTGTCGTCAGAATTTGCTCGGGCGGAATCGTCAGGAGATCTGCCGACAGCACGATCACGTCCGCCAGTTTCCCCGGTTCGATCGTTCCCTTGCGTTGCTCCTCCCGCGTGAGATAGGCACCACCGCGCGTGTACGCCTCGAGAGCTCGCAACCGCGTCACGCGCTCCTCGGCGCCGTACACCGTGCCACTCTTTCCCTTACGCGTCACCGCGGCATACAGACCGACCATTGGCCCAATCGGAAGGATGTCGCTCGAGAACGCCATGACGATGCCTCGACTCATCGGCGTGGCGATTGGATTGTTGTGCGCCAAGCGGGTTCCGTCGAGGGTCTGCGCGTAGCGCTGCTCGAGCGTGTACGTGAAGTTCGGCTGTTGCGCGATGAGAATCGAATCTCGCGTCATCATCGCCAATGTCGAGTCGGGCGGCAGCATCGAGAAGTGATTCAGGTAGTTACGGTGATCGACCTTTGGCGATTCGCGAAGCACCCGGTCGAACACATTCACGGTCAGCGCAATCGCTCCGTCG
>JBDTMO010000937.1:0-2029 GCA_039934235.1 bacterium
CCGCTCGCTCCTGCGGGATGACAGAGCGTTGCGTCGACCGGTTGATGCCGCCGCGGGATGACAACCCTTGTTGCCGCTAAGTGAGGTCTCCTTTCGCGCGCCGAGCGGCCTGCACGATAGCCGTGTGCTCTGGCGCGCTGACTCGGCCCGCCGAACGCCATTCGGAAGCAGTGCGCTCCACAGCAGCCATGAATTTGCCGTGATCAGCGAACGGCGCGGTTGCCCATAGAGCGTCCAAGAACGTGATGCCGTCGTCGCGCTTTGTGTTGGACACGCCGGAATCAGTACTCCCGAATACAATCGTCGGCTCATGCCGCCGTACGTACATATGGTACGGCTGCGAGTCCCCTGCCTGCGGGTCGGCAACAAACACCGGCGCCAGCGTCTGCCCGTTGGCAGTGAAGTGCAGCGGCTTACCCGCCACCGGCGTCATCCCCGAGCCGAAGTCGCCCGACAGCGCGAAGTGTTTGTAGAGCGAGACGTTGATGAGGCCCGTCTCGAGCGTGTCACCAGCACGCGCTGCTTGCAAGGCCAGAAGTGTCGGTCCGTAATAGATAGACTGCACCGATGGATCATCGATCGTGCGCTCGGTGCGGAAGCTCATCGGCATCGCGATCTCGAGCCTGTCGCCGGTCTTCCACGTGCGATCGATGGTCACGTAACGGCCAGGTGTCGCGGCGATGCGCAGCGCAGCGCCATTCACCTTTACGGTGTAGCCACGGCGCACCCATGACGGCACGCGAAGGGCGAGCGCCATGCGTCCGGTTCCGCGCACCGTCAGCGTACTCGCTCCGTCGAACGGATATCGTGTCGCCTGTTCGATGACGAATTGCTTCTCGCGCCACTCGAGCACAGACGGGATGTAAAGATTGACGTAGAGCGTCGAGTCGTCGGACGACTTGAAGTAAATGGAATCCTGATACTTCGTGTGATTCTCCATCCCCGTGCCGCCGCAGCATGTGCCTTCGTTGCCGTACTCTCGGCGCTCGCCCGGCCGCACGGGAAAGAAATACGTGACTTGGGGACTCGTCGTGCTGTCGATGTCGCGTCGCGAACCGAGGATCTGGTTGAAGAGCCCCTGCTCGTAGTAGTTCATGTACTTCGCATCGGGATCGTGGAAGAACAGGTTGCGACTCAACTTGAGCATGTTGTACATGACGCATGTTTCCGCGTGATCATGATTCTTCGGCTCAGAGTAGAGTGAGCCTGCGATCGCGTCGCGCTTGCGCAGAATTTCGCCGACACCTGCGCCGCCGTGGCTGTACGTGCGATGGGGCACCACCATGTCCCAGAAGTTCTTCGCCGCGGTATGGTACTCCGGCTCGTTGTTCTGCTCGAACACGCGCAGGTAGCCGATGAACTGCGGGATGTGCTGATTGGCGTGCCGACCGTCGAGGATATCGGTGCCGGCCACCGTTGGGTCTTTCACGTTGCGGTTGTCGAAGTAACGCGCGACGGTGAGGTACTCCGACTTGTCCTGCCGGAGCGCGTGCAGGCTGGCGAAGGCGTCATTGGCGCCGCCGTACTCGCCAGCGATGTACATGTTCCACATCCGGTCGAACTGCTCGGGGCGGAGCTTCGACAAACGGCTGTGCGCCCAGTCGCCGATTTTTGATGCAACGTCCAGCGCCTGCGCGTTGCCCGTAAGCGTGTGCGCGTCGAGCAAGCCGGCCATGATCTTGTGAAGCGTGTAGTACGGCGCCCAGATGCCCTGATTGCCGCCGTACGTCGCGAATTCCTCGAGCCGCATGAACTGCGTTTCCGGATAAGCGGAGACGAATCCGGGATGACGCCGCCCGTCGGTTGGCGCGATCACCAAACCGTGGCGACCCTTGCCCGACGAGTCAACCACCTTCGCGCCGTCAGTTTCGTCGAAGCGATACGAGAGCACATTGCCGCCGGCGAGCGTACCGCCACCGGACGTCATCAGCGATTGCACATCTGCCTGCGCCAACCCGCGCTCGAAGATCTGGAACTCGTCGAGCTGCGCGTTGAGATACGAAACGTTCCGTTGCGGAAACTGGCAGCG
>JBDTMO010000938.1:0-2016 GCA_039934235.1 bacterium
GGCGATCTGAGCCTCGATAAGCCGCGCAAAAGCCGTCTCATCGACCTTGTCGTTGGTCACGATCGATAGTCCCGATGTCGTTTAGCGTTGCAAAGGGCGGTCAGGCTTCGGCGAATGTTTTCTGGATGATCGCTTGCGCTTCTGCCTGAATACGATGGAGGTGAGTCGCGTCGATGAAGCTTTCTGCGTACAGCTTGTAGACGTCTTCTGTTCCGGACGGTCGCGCAGCAAACCAACCGTTCTCCGTTTCTACCTTGAGACCTCCAATCGCTGCACCATTTCCCGGCGCAGTCGTCACGAGATGCACTATGCGCTCGCCCGCCAGTTCCGACGCGGACACGTTGCTGGGTGCAAGCTTGGACAGCTTCGCTTTCTGCTCCGGCGTCGCCGGCGCATCGATGCGCTCGTAGACCGGAGCGCCGAGGGTTTTCGTCAAGTCTGTGTATTGATCGCCGGGATCACGGCCAGTGACTGCGGTCATCTCGGCAGCGAGCAGTCCCATGATGATGCCGTCCTTGTCCGTGGTCCATACCGTTCCATCGCGCCGAAGAAGAGTCGCTCCTGCACTCTCTTCGCCCACAAAACCAAGGCTTCCCGACATGAGGCCATCGACGAACCACTTGAATCCGACCGGCACTTCGAGGAGCGGCCTGCCAATATGCGATGCGACGCGATTGATCATGCTGCTACTCACGATCGTCTTGCCGATTCCAGCTGTGCTACCCCAACCCGGCCTGTGCGCAAAGAGATACGCGATGGCAACTGATAGATAGTGATTGGGATTGAGCAGGCCCACGCTACGCGCCACAATGCCGTGGCGATCATGGTCTGTGTCGCACGCCCACGCCACGTCGAAACGATTTCGCAATCCGATGAGCCTTTGCATCGCATAGGGAGACGAACAATCCATGCGAATGCGTCCGTCCCAATCCAGGCTCATGAAGCGAAATGTCGGATCCACCTCATCGCTCACGACAGTGATGGCCAGCGAATACCGCTCGGCGATTTCTCCCCAGTAGGCCACACCTGCCCCGCCAAGCGGGTCGGCGCCGAGTGAGATGGAGGCGCGACGAATCGCATCGAGGTCGATGACGTTGGGAAGGTCAGCGACATACTCGTCGAGGAAATCGTGCGCATGTGTCGTCGCAGCTTTGCGGGCACGCGCGAGTGGGATCCGCTTTACGTCGCGTAGATCGTCAGCGAGCAACGCGTTGGCCGTATCCTGAATCCAGCCGGTGGCGCTGGTATCGGCGGGACCTCCGTTGGGCGGGTTGTACTTGAAACCGCCGTCTTCTGGCGGATTGTGCGATGGCGTAATGACGATGCCATCCGCGAAGCCCGTCGGCCGCCCACGATTGTACGCGAGGATCGCGTGTGACACCGCTGGCGTCGGCGTGTAGCCGGCTCGCGAGTCGATCATCACGTCGACGTTATTGGCGGCGAGTACCTCGAGCGCACTGCCAAACGCTGATTCGGACAACGCGTGGGTGTCGATGCCGAGAAAGAGCGGGCCGTCGATGCGTTGGTGCGCGCGGTAGAGACAGATCGCCTGCGTGATGGCGAGAATGTGTCGTTCGTTGAACGAGCAGTGCGTTGATGTGCCGCGATGTCCGGATGTTCCGAAGCTGACGCCCTGACCACGAACTCCGGGATCGGGCTGCCCGGTGTAATACGCACTCACGAGGCGCGGAATGTTCGCGAGGTCGGATGGCTGCGGAAGCTGGCCTGCGCGCGGATTGACGTTCATGGAGGTGCGCTCAATTTGGGGTCGATGTCGTTGTACGCTATCGAATGCGCTGATGTGCTGGTGCCACAAATCGTTCGGCGAGTGCCAACGCGCCGTCTACCAGCAGCGCCAACACCGCGGCAGGAAGCGCGCCCGAGAGAATCATCCGTGAATCCGCCAGTGCCAGACCGGCCACGATAGGCTCGCCCAGACCACCAGCGCCGATGAATGCGGCCAGCGTCGCGGTACCAACCGTGATGACCGCGGCGGTGCGCACGCCAGACATGATG
>JBDTMO010000939.1:0-2002 GCA_039934235.1 bacterium
GCGAGCTACGTCCTGAGCTTCGTCAACCTCGGCATCTACTGGAACAATCATCATCATTTGTTGCACGCGACGCGGCGCGTTGACGCAGCGGTGCAGTGGGCCAATCTCCATTTGCTGTTTTGGCTGTCGATCTTTCCGTTCGCAACCGCGTGGATGGGCGAGAATGATTTCGCGCCAACACCGACGGCCGCGTACGGTTTCGTGTCGCTGATGGCGGCACTCGCGTACTACATGCTCCAGCGCGAAATCATAAAGGAACAAGGGCCCCACTCCATCGTCGCTCGCGCCGTCGGCAGCGACCTCAAGGGAAAGATCTCTCCCATCGCGTACCTGTCCGCGATTCCACTGGCATTCGTCAGCCAATGGATATCCGGTGCGCTCTACGTCGGCGTCGCCCTGATGTGGCTCACGCCCGATAAGCGAATTGAACGCGCCCTCGCGCAACGCGACGCCGATTCGGCGACGCCGTAATCAGCGCGCCCATGTCGACGTCGCCTACGCTCGGCTACCCGCGCGCACACCGTCCCCTGCTGCCAGCACTCGGCCGACTCGCACTCACGCTCTCGCGGTGGACGATCATCGGAGCGCTGCCAGAACTGCCGAAATACATCATCGTCGTGGCGCCGCACACATCCAACTGGGATTTCCCCGTCGGAGTCGCGGCACTCTTTGCCCTCGATCTCGAGGCGCATTGGTTTGGCAAGGACTCCCTCTTCCGCGAGCCCATGGGCACCGTTCTCCGCATGCTCGGCGGGCGACCCGTCCATCGTGAAACGCCCGAAGGTGTTGTGGCCGAGATGGCCGCGATGATTCGCGACGACCCGAAGTTCGTGCTCGCGCTCGCGCCGGAAGGAACCCGCAAGAAGGTGGAGCATTGGCGCTCCGGTTTCTATCGCATCGCGGAAGCGGCCGACGTCCCCGTGGTCGCCGTGTCGTTCGACTGGAGCCGCCGAGAAATCGGCATCAACGCTCCCGTTCGCGTTTCGGGCGATCTTGTGTCAGACGTCGCCGCCCTTCAGGCGAAGTATCGGCCGGAGATGGCCCGCAACCTGAATGGCTTTTGGCCAATGCCGAAATGATGGACCCGACTTTGCACGCTCCGTCGCCTTCCTTGACTGACGACACGCCAGACGCCACCGACGCGAACGACGAACACACCATCACCGGTGACGTTCGCACGCACCAATCATTTCATTCGCGGTACCTGGAGCATGATCGCACGGTCATCGTCTACCTGCCGCCCCATTACGACGCCGGCACCGCAGAGCGTTACCCCGTGCTCTACCTGCACGACGGACAAAACGTTTTCGACCGCGCAACATCGTTCGGTGAGGAATGGCAGGTTGACGAAGCGGCGCAGGAGCTCATTACGGCGGGCGAAATCGAGCCGTTGATCATCGTTGGCATTTACAACACGGGCGAATATCGGGTGGACGAATACACACCCACCCCCGAAGCGAAGAATGGCCGAGGTGGCCATGCCGACGACTATGGCCGAATGCTGGTGGAGGACCTGAAGCCGTTTATCGACAGGACCTACAAGACGCTGCCCGGCGCGAGGAATACGGCGGTCGGCGGGTCGTCCCTCGGTGGATTGCTCACGATGCACCTTGGGCTTCGGTATCCCATCGCGTTTAGCAAGCTGGCCATCCTCTCACCGTCCGTCTGGTGGGACGATTGCGTCATCCTGCGCGAAGTGGAATCGCTCGAGGCCAGGTTGCCGCTACGCATCTGGCTCGATGCCGGCACCGCCGAAGGCGTGGATACCCTCGATAACTTGCGCGCCCTTCGTGACGCGCTGGTTGCGAAAGGCTGGACGATTGGCGACGATCTGGCGTATCTCGAGGCGCGGGGCGGCGAGCACAACGAGCAGAGCTGGGGCGCGCGCGTAAAAGACGTCCTGAAATTCCTCTTCCCACCAGCTGGATCGGGGCACCATGCATCGTGAGCACGTTCGCTGGTTCAGTCCGCGACTCGACCGGGACATGGACCTCCTCGTCTT
>JBDTMO010000940.1:0-2001 GCA_039934235.1 bacterium
GCGCTCGCTCAGGATGACAAATTCGCTGCGCTCACTCAGGATGACAGCCTAACGCACCACCGCGCCAAGCTGACGCGCGCGCTCAGCCGCGCCACGCGCGCGCGCAAGAGTCGGCGGCTCCGCCGCGCGCCACAACCACGCAACCTCCGCGTAAGACCGCGCCGCGCTCGCCTTATCGCCAAGCGCCTCCTCGGCACGCGCTCGGCCCAGCGTCGCTTCCGCACGCGCGACCGCATCGTCTCGACCATAAGCAGGGAACGTCCCGTACCAACGCGCCGCTTCGGCATTGTCGCCGATCTCGAGCAACAAACTTCCGCGTGCGAGACGAGCGAGCGCCTCAGCATGCGGCAACTGGCCATTGGCCACCGTATGCCACTTGACCGCGAGCGCCATGGCTCGGGCTCGCGCGACTCCAACTGGACGCAGCAACGACTGCGCAGACATGATCGCCGCGTCAGTCATGATATCCACCGACGTGTCGCCACGCGTCCACACCGGCGCGCGACCAAGCCGCGCATCGATCGCCGCGAGCATCAGCCAACGCGCTTCACTCGACAGGCCGACGCTCGGCTCCGCCGAATCGCCAAAGGCACGAACTTGCCCGGACCATCCCGCGAGATCGCTGCGCGCGGCGCGAAGTTCCGCATCAGTCGCGGGAAGAAATGGAAGCGAGGCGAGATACCCGCGCGTATACGCAGCCTGACCCGCGTCCAACACGTCGGCCCGTGCGAGTGCCGTTCGCGCCGACGCCGGACGACCCGCCGCCGCGCGAACCTCAGCGATGGTCGTCCAACCCAGCGCGCGCACTGATGAAGGTCGCGCAGGCGCCGTGAGCAGCAACGCAACGGACTCGGCGTCCTCCCACGCCGCAGCGTAATTCGCGAGATCCCGTGCGAGCGACCAGATGTCCCGATTGCCTCGCGACGCAATCGCCGCAATCGCCTCCGCTCGCACGGACGAATCACCAGCAACGAAGGTGCGCAGCGTCGCGATCTCCAACGTGCGCGGATCGCCCGGCGCCACGCGGTGCGCCTCCGTCGACAATGAATCGAGCCCCGCCGAGTCGTGCGCCACCGCCGCGATGCGCGCGAGATGCGTGAGTGCACTCATCCGCAACACGTCCACCGATCGCACACGCGTAAAGGGATCGCGCGCGTCAACGAGCGCATGGCCGCTCGTCGCACCGCCATGAAAGATCACCTCACCCAGCTCATGCCACGCCTCGGCGTCCGTGGGATGCGCCTCCAGAAGACGCCGATACTCCTGCTCGGCCGCGACGACGGCCCCGTTCCACGAGTGGAAGTGCGCCACAAGAAGCAGGCTGTCGTGCTGCGACAACCCACGCGCATGCCGAACGGCCTGCGCCGCCGCGACTGTGGCCGCGTGATCCGCACCGCCGCTTTCCCAACCCACCGCCATGCTCAGGCCGTAATACGCGAGCGCAAACCCGGAGTCTGCATGCACAGCATCGCGAAAGGACTGCGCGGCTTCGCCATACTTCCCGATGCGCATGGCCTGCGAACCACGCAGGTAATCTTTTAACGCGATGACCGACGTCGTCGTGCGCGCCGCGAGTTGGTTCAGGCGCAAGCCGCGCGAATTGAGCATCACAGCCACAAGCTCTCGCGTCAGGTCGTCTACGAGCGAGGCAATGTGCGCCTCGTCCGCGGACGCAGTCGCGACGGAGATCGGCGTGTCCGGCGAACCATTTGCGTCGTACAAACTCGCGCGCGCTTCGAGCCGCTCGCCCGTGTCCACGATGGTGCCGATCACGAATCGGCCAGCATGGAAGCGCCGCGCGGCCGCACGCGCGCGCTCGACCTCACCGCCCTCGCTTACATCATTTGCGAGATAGCCGAGCAGCACGATGGGTTCGACGGGCCGAAGGTCGCCGGCACCGTCGAGCCCGATGCTGAGCAAATCGACCATGCCTTCGCGGAGGTAGCTGATGCGCCCGCCGCGAATGGTGAACGGCATGACGGCGATCGTTCGCGCGGCAAC
>JBDTMO010000941.1:0-1979 GCA_039934235.1 bacterium
CTCACGGAGCACTGGGCCGCAAGCTGGAACACGCAGTACGATTTCGAAGCGCACAATTTCGCGAGCCAGATTGTCTCGCTGCAGCGCGACCTGCACGATTGGCGCGCGATCTTTGCCTTTACGCAGTCGCCGAACGGCAGCTTCGCGTTCAACTTCCTGATCTCGCTCAAGGCAGAGCCGGAGTTGAAGTTCGACTATCACAAGTCGACGTTCAAGAACGAAGGCTTGGGCAGGTAATCGTCGCGCCCTTGAATACTCTCGGCGCGCCGGAGACATTGCCCGTATGCCCACCGCCGTTGTCCTCGATGGATATGCACTCACGCTCGAAGACGTTGTTGCCGTCGCGCTCGACCGTGCACCCGTAGAGCTCGCACCCGCCGCCCGCGCGCGCATGCAGCGCGCGAACGACGTCGTCACGACCCTTGTTGCCGGAAACGCCGTTGCGTACGGCGTTACGACCGGATTCGGAAAGCTCTCCGACGTCGCGATTCCACGCGATCGTCTCGACGAGCTTCAGGTGAACCTCGTGCGCAGTCATGCGTGTGGCGTGGGTCCGCTCCTTCCTGAGCGCGAGGCGCGCGCGATGATGCTCCTCCGCGCAAACGTCATCGCCAAGGGCTTTTCGGGCGCACGTCCCGTTCTCGTCGACACGCTGTCGGCCATGCTGAACGCCGGCCTCTATCCGCCAGTTCCGGAGCAGGGCAGCGTCGGAGCGAGCGGCGACCTCGCGCCGCTGGCGCATCTTGCGCTCGCACTCATCGGCGAAGGGCCGCTGCATCACGGCGCGGAGACCGGTGATGCGTCGGCGATGCTGGCGAATGCCGGCATCACGCCGGTGCGATTGGGGCCCAAGGAAGGGATCACGCTCATCAACGGCACGCAGGCGCACACGGCCATCGCGGCGCTCGCCGTGGTCGACGCCCACCGTCTGTGGCAAGTGGCCCACCTTGCCGGCGCGATGTCGCTCGAGGCACTGATGGGAACACCCGTCGCCTTTGACTCTCGCATCCAGGACGCACGCGGGCAACTCGGCCAGGCTGCCAGTGCGGCGCTCCTGCGTGAGTTGCTCAAGGACTCCGAGATTCGTGAATCCCATCGCGACAACGACTCACGCGTGCAGGACCCGTACGCGTTGCGGTGCATGCCGCAGGTGCATGGTCCGGTGCTCGACGCCATCGACTTCTGCGCCGGCGTCATCGGTCGCGAACTCAATGCGGCCACTGACAATCCGCTCGTGTTCGCGGAGACGGGCGAGCTACTCAGCGGCGGGAACTTTCATGGGCAGTCGGTGGCGATGGCGCTCGACTTTCTTGCCATTGCGCTCACGAATCTCGCCACAATTTCGGAGCGCCGCATTGATCGGCTCGTGCATCCGGACCTGAATCACGGTTTACCGCCGTTCCTGACAACAGACGCCGGCGTAAACTCCGGCTTCATGATGGCGCAAGTCACCGCGGCATCGCTCGCCAGCGAGTGCAAGGTGCTCTCGCACCCGGCCAGCGTGGATACGATTCCCACGGATGGCAACAAGGAAGATCAGGTGCCGATGGCGATGGGCGCGGCGTGGAAGCTGCGTCGCATCGTCGGTAACGTGCGAAATATTCTTGCCATCGAGCTGATGTGCGCCGCACAGGGGCTCGACTACCGGTTGCCGCTCAAAGCCGGCCGCGGTGCCGCCAATGGGCAGCGCCTGGTCCGCGAGCTCGTCAGGCCGCTCGAGCAGGATCGCGTGTTGTCGACGGACATTCACATTCTCGCCGACGCCATCGAGCGCGGACACTTCACCGCGAGAGTCAGGGAATGACCGCCGCGGCCCCACCCATCGTCATCGGCGCGCGTCCCGTGCGCGCACCGCGCGGCCGCACAATCTCCTGCAAGGGTTGGCAGCAGGAAGCGGCGCTGCGCATGCTGATGAACAACCTCGACCCCGATGTTGCGGAGCGACCGGACGAGCTTGTGGTGTATGGTGGAACAGGTCG
>JBDTMO010000942.1:0-1972 GCA_039934235.1 bacterium
GACGCAGCGCCGCATGAGTTTTGGCGACACGTTCGAGACGGCGGAGTATGGAACGCGACCCAAAGCACCCTCCCGCAGACCCAGGACGCTGCTGATCGGCGCGGCGGCCCTCCTCGCCGCCCTGCCGGTGGCGCTGGTGATCGCGGCGGTGCACTCGACTGCACCGAGCAATCCAGAGCGCGCGGTGGCGCGCGTGGCCGTGCTGCTTGCCCTGCTGGTTGCGGCCGCGCCTGCGGTCGTGCTGGCAATCCGCCGGCGCCACGCCTCACCCAGCGCCGTCAGCCTCGCGCTTTTGAGCTCGGCGGTTGTGGCACTGGCCGGCATCTATCTCTACTGGGCCAGTTCGGCGGTGCTGCTGCACGCCGACACGCTGATCTGGTCGGAAGGCCCGTTCGTCAACGACATCCTCAAGTTTCGCATCGGCTATCCGCTGTACTCGTCGCCGGCGAACCTCGAATCGTTCTTCTATCCGCCAGGGTCGCAGCTGCTGACGTACGCGATCGCACGCCTCACCGGCTTTGGGACGTCGATACCAGCCTACCGCGTCATCCAGTTGGTGTACGCCGCGATTGCGGCGATCGTCGGATCCGGGACGACCTTGCGCCTGCTCTCGGTGGCTCGGCCAGGTCGCACCGCCGGTCCTTCGCAGTGGTGGGGTGCGTTCCTCGCGCCGTTTCTCTTCCTGTGCGCGACCAACGCGCTCACGAATCCGTTCGCGCACGAGCTGCATAATGACGGGCTCGGACTGCTCGTCTGCATCGTCGCGTACGACCTGCTCGTCCGATACGCAGCAACGCGGAGAATTGCCTTTCTCGTGGCACTCGCCTTCATCCCCGCCGTTGGGTTCTACGTCAAGCAGTCGCTGGCCGTGTGGGCAGGGCTGGTCGGTGGCTATCTGCTGGTATTCGATGAACCGCGATCCTTCAAGCGCACATTCATCTACGGGGCCGTTGCCCTGGCGCTCACCGCGCTGGGGTACGCCATTGGCCGTATGGCGTGGGGCGTCGACTTCTACTACTGGGTCATTGCCGACCTGAAAGACCATCCGTTCTCGATTTTGCGCAGCATGCTGCATGCGCTCACGGCGTGGACCTATTTTGCGGTGGGTATTGCCGGCGGAATGGTACTGATTGGACGCCAAGGCCGTCGGGTAGCCGGCCTTTGGGTGGTTGCGATGCTGCTGCTGGCGCAGGAGGCCTACACGAGCGGCATTGGCTGGATGCTGAACCACATGGGGCCCGGCTCGGTCCTCACCAGTATCTGGTTCGCCGCGGCGCTCATTGCGGTGTGGCCACGCGGAGGCCCGCAGTCGTCGACGGCAATTGGATGGACGCGTGCCGCGCTCTCAACCGTGCTTGTGCTCTTCCTGTTCTCCGGCCTGGGGCTGGTGCGCATCCCCGTCAGGGCGCTGCCCAAGGACATCGATCGCTACGTCGCCGACATCGAGCACGAATTTGTGGGCCAGAAGGCAGATCGCGTCCTCCTCGACGCCGGCACATGGGTCTATCTGCCGGACAAGGTCGTGATGAAAGACCGGAGTGCCGCGGTCGGCGACCTGGGGTCCAGTGGGCTTGGCGATTTCTCGGGTATCTTGTCTCGAATTCATGGGCGTTTCTATCAACGAATTCTCGTTCGCTCCCTGAATACGCGCGACTTCGGCTACGATTATTATCTTTGGCGGAAGTCGAGTGGTATCCGTGCTGCGCTACTCGAGAACTACCGCGAAGTGCGGCGCATCCGGGCCGTGGACGGACAGGAGAACGGCACACCATTCCTGCGCGAGATCAGCGTGCTGGAGCCGATGCCGTGAACAAGCACGGTCCATCTCGAACATGGGGTCTTTCGTGGCGTCGAACATACTGATCACCGGTGGCGCGGGCTTCATCGGGAGCAACACGGCCGCGCATTACCTCGCGCGCGGCCCCGCTTCGGTCCCAGATCAGCCCGGCGCCAAGGCTGGCCAGCAGGGTCG
>JBDTMO010000943.1:0-1971 GCA_039934235.1 bacterium
CTGGACGCGAACACGAACACCTGCCGGCGCGTGCACCATGACGTCAGGCGCCTTTGCCGCTGGAACGTCCGTCGTTCCGCGTCGAGCGCGAATCGCCCACGTGGCGCCGACCAGCACAAGCAGAACGAGAACTCCAGCAAGCACCATTGGACCGCGCTTCATCGCACGGCATTCCAGAGCTGGACGGTTTCGGGGTACAGACGCATGCCTTCGCGCAGCGACCATTCGAGCCGCGCGCGTACGACTTGCCGAAACGTTCCATCGAAATCGTCGGGCACCTGGGCGGCGAGATATGCGCGATCGCCACGAGAAAACTTTCGTCCCGGTTCGAGATAGTCCGCCATGTAAAGGGCGCGTCCAAGCCTTTCCCATGCGACGGAGCCCACCGTGTGATGGCGAATTGCGTCCACCAGTTCGACGCGCGCTTCCCCATCGGCGAGCAGGCGCTCTGCGGCCGCGGGCCCGTGTAACATCTCGAGCGTGTATCCGGGGACGTCACCCGCGAGGCCGCGTAAAACCGGCTCGGACGCATCGCGCAATGCATCATGCAGTCGGCCGGCATCGTGCCACGCGGCCGCTTCGTTATCACCGAGACCCAGTCCATCGGCCCACGCATCGAGGAGGGACGTAACGCGCGTGATGTGTGCGAGGCGCTTCTCGGACACCTGCGCCCACGCGGGCAAGACGAGAGGACGCAGGTCCTTCATCTCGCGGCCCCACAGTGTAAACCGCGAAGACAGTACTCGCCGTTAACCGCAGAGGGCGCAGAGGAGCAGAGGAACGCAGAGGAAGCGAGGTGCAGATCCTTCGACTCGCTGCGCTCGCTCAGGATGACAGAGGGCAGTCCTCTGCGCACCTCTCTCAAGAGTCCATTGAGCTCCTCGACCTCTTGTCTCCAGAAGTCTCGGTCCGCCAGGCCCGGATGCGGCAACTCGAGTCTCGCCGTCGAGAGCCGCGTCTCCCCGAATCGAACGATGTCCAGATCGATGGTGCGAGCGCCCCAGCGACGGCCACGCACGCGGCCCAGTCCTCGCTCGATCTGTTGCAACCGGTCGAGGAGCGACTCGGGCGAAAGCGTGGTTGCGACCGCCACCATCTGATTGAGGTACGCGCCCTGCACACTCGAACCAAGAGGAACCGTCTCCTCCACCCGTGATGCCGCGACGAGGTCCACACCACGCACGAGCGTCAACGCGCTGCGCGCCGACGCGAGGTACGCAGCGCGATCACCGAGATTCCCACCCAGCGCCACATACGCGATTTCAGCCACGTTCTCGCTCCACTGCGATCTGCGCGTACGCAAGCGGGCCGCCCAGCGCCACGTGTGGTTTCCGGACGACCACTCGGCACCAAAGCACGCCGTCGATGGCCAGCGCGCTTGCGGCGATTGCCTCGGCCAGCGATTCGAGATACGTGAGCGGATCAGCCTCGATGGTTGCTCGAGCCGTGTCATACAACTCGCGATAGTCGAGCACCTCATGCCGGTCATGCGCATGCCGCACCAGAAGATCGACTTCGAGCGGCTGCGCCGTTTCGCGCTCGTGTGGCAGGATGCCAACGCACACGTGATAGCGCATCCCGATGAGTGCAACTTCCACCAGGTTCGTGCTCACGTCAGGTGACGCTGGTGATGCGTCGGGTGAGTTCGCCGAGGTACGTGGCCACGTTGCGAAGTTCCTGTGTTGCGCCCTCGAGCTCGCGCAGCGCCGCCGCCTGATCGCGCGCGCTTCGCGTCACCTGTTCTGCTCCGTCGCGATTGCGGCCCGAGATCAGGGCGATGCGCTTGACGCGCTCGCTCAACTTGGCGAACTCCAACTCCTGCTCACGCGACGTGAGCGCGATGCGCTGCGCACCCGTGGCCGCACTCTCCGTGGCGTCTACGATCAGGTCGAGGGCTTGCCGCGCTTGCTCCGACAATGTGCCGACGTCCTGCACAATATCTTCGCCGCGAGACATCTGGAACGCGACGCG
>JBDTMO010000944.1:0-1969 GCA_039934235.1 bacterium
CACCTATCGGATAGGACGCGTCGAACGCGGAACCGGTCAGGTGCGCATTTCGGAGGTACACGCATGAAGAGACAGTTTTTTGTCACCGCAGGCCTTTTGTTGTTCGCGACGACCAGCGCTGCCGCACAGGGCGGCCAACTCGTCTGTCCTGCCGGAACCACTCCAGTGGACCCAAAGACGATCGCCCAGGACGGATGCCAGCAAGCGTCGGACGTCTTTCAATTCATGGCGCCGCAGCTCGGCTTGGCACTCGCAGGAGGTAATGCGACCCTTGGCACGGGCACGACGCTTGGCGGAATCGGGCACTTTTCCATTGGGATCCGCGCGAACGCGTTTCAGGGCAACCTTCCCGACGTCGGCAACTTTACGCAGAGCGCAACCGGTGCGCGCACCAGTGTGTTGCCCACGAAGGACCAGTGGCTCGGCTTGCCCACCGCCGACGCGGCAATTGGCATCTTTGGTGGCGTCCCACTCGGTGTCACCAACGTGGGAGGTATCGACGCACTGGTGAGCGCTTCCTACGTCCCGACCATCGACGCGACGGACATCAAGATCACGCCGTCGTCGAACGTTCAAGTGGGTTACGGCGTTCGAGTCGGCCTGCTCTCGGAGTCCATCATTGTTCCCGGCGTGTCGTTCACGTACCTCAAGCGTGACCTGCCGACGACGAGCATTGCCGCGAGTTCGGGCAACAACACGCTCACCATCAGCAACATGAAGGTCAACAGTTCCGCGTGGCGCGTCGTGGCGAGCAAGAGCCTGTTGCTGTTCAGCTTTGCCGCTGGTGGCGGCAAGGACAAGTACGACAGTTCCGCAGAAATCGCCGCGAAGGTAAACGGCAGCGGCACGAGCATTCCCGGCACGGCGCAAAAGCTGGAGCGGACGAACCTCTTTGCCGACGTCGCACTCAATCTGCCCCTCTTCAAGATCGTCGGTGAAGTCGGCCAGGTGTCCGGCGGTACGGTCAGCACGTACAACAGCTTTTCCACCGGTCGCGCCGACAAGGACCAGCTGTACTACTCGTTCGGGATCCGTTTCGGTTTGTGATCGAATGACAGAGGGAGCTCGCGCGGCAACGCCAGGCGACGGCGTGTTCATGCGCCGCGCGCTCGCCCTCGCTGAGCGCGGATGGGGACACACGGCGCCGAACCCAATGGTCGGCGCCGTCGTCGTTCGCGACGGTGTCGTTGTCGGCGAAGGGTGGCACTCGGGGTACGGCGCGCCTCACGCGGAAATCGAAGCATTGCGCGCAGCGGGCGATGCCGCACGCGGTGCGACTGTGTACGTCACGCTCGAGCCGTGCAACCACCATGGGCAGACGCCGCCGTGCAGCGAAGCGCTCATAGCGGCGGGCGTGAGTCGAGTGGTCGCAGCGATTGCTGATCCAAACGCGCTCGCGCAGGGCGGGGCTGAGCGGCTCAGGGCCTCTGGTGTCGACGTGCACATTGGCCTGGAGGAAGCGGCCGCGCGCGAGTTGAATGCGCCGTTCTTCAGTCGGCATACGTCGCCACGTTCGTTTGTGCAGCTGAAACTCGCATTGTCGCTGGATGGCGCGCTCACCGATCACACACGACACCGCGGTTGGCTCACCGGCGAAGCGGCGCGACGACAGGTGCATCGTCTACGCGCGGGCGCAGACGGAGTTGCCGTTGGAATCGGAACGGTGCGTGCCGACGATCCAATGCTGACTGTCCGCGATGTCGACCCGCCAAGAGTGCAGCCGGCGCGCGTCGTGTTCGATACGTCTGCGCGCCTTCCTCTCACGTCGAAGCTCGTGCAGACGGCGCGGCAACAGCCCACGATCGTCGTATGCTGGGCACCAGACCCCGCGCACGCCGCTGCGCTCGAACATGCTGGCGTCACCCTCGTTCACGCCGCATCGCTCACGGACGCATTGGTTGCGCTGCGCGAAGCAGGCATCGGGTCGTTGCTCGTGGTCTGGCCTGTCCTCGTCCGTGCCGAGCTGTCG
>JBDTMO010000945.1:0-1961 GCA_039934235.1 bacterium
CGAGGAAGTTGCGCGTCTGCGAGATCTCGTTGCCGAAGATCATCGTGATCGTGCGACGTGGCTGCACGGCGCCGCTCCTGGACAGCGTTGCGAGCACGCGCGCAACCTCGGCAAGCGCGCCGACACCTGATGCGTTGTCGTTTGCGCCGGGCTCCTGGACGTGCGCGCTGAAGACGAATCGCTCGTCTGGCCGCTCGGTACCGCGCACTTCGGCGACGACGGTGCGCTCGACGGACGGAAAGAAGCGCGTCTTCGTGACGGCGCGAACGCGAATGGGGCCGTGCGAAAGTGCTGCGCGCAACGAGTCGATGGCGCCGCGCGAAATTGGCATGCCCCACGTCTTGCGTACGGTGTCGAGCGCAATCGATGAGAACTGAATCGACGAACGGTTGATTTCCGGCTTCGTGTACGCGGGCATGCGATACGCGAGCACGCCAATGGCGCCGCGCTTCTGGACGGCCTCCGTGAAAAGCTGGCCGACGCTCGCGTCTGCGAGCACGATCTTCCCTTCCACCTTCACGCGGTCGAAGTCTGCGGCGGCGGCCTTCCCCACATCGACCACTTCCGCGACGACGCCGGAGTCAGGCGTCGAATACGAATTGATGGCGAGCATGTTGAGGTTCGTCGCCAGATTGAGCAGCGGCGCGTGATCGCCAACGATCGTCAGCGATGCGTCCAGAAGATCCCACGCTGGTCCACGAATGGGATGTTTGTCTATTCGATAGACGAGGCGCGTTGAAGGGGTGGCCGAGTCTTCGGGCACATAGCCTGCGGCGCGCAGTTGGCTGATGACGCGATCGATGCTTGCGTCGAATGCGGTGTTGCCGGGCCAGCGAAACCACCCACCCATGTATGCGACGAGCTCTTTCGCGCGATCACCCGAGTACTCGGCGCGTGCGAGACGAAAGTAGCGGTCGATTGTTGGGGCGACCGCTCTGGGAGCCTGGGCGTGCGTGGGCTGGGTGATGGCGATCGTCGCGCCGAGGAGTGCCGCGCGGGAGAACTGGCGATTGAGGAGCGACATCAGTCAGGTATTGGGAGTGGGGCTGTAGCGATCCAAACCACTACGCAGTGCGAAAGTTGGGTGCGCGCTCATGCAGTGTCCATGTGCGCTGGCGGTCACCGGGGCCGAACTGCGTTGCCTGAACGCAAGACCACAATGTCATCCCGCACGAGCGACCGCTCGTGTCGGGATCTTCCATACCTCTCGCGTCACTGGTTCGCAGCGCCGCGAGAGTAGATCCCGACACTCGCTTCGCTCGCGCGGGATGACAGGATGTAGGTGTTGCACTTACCAGTTGAGGGCAATGCGGCTTAGGACGGCATCGCAGCTGCCTGCGCCGCCGCAATCGCTGCATCGTAATCGGGTTCGGCCATCTGATCCGCGACGTACTCGGCGTGGGTCACCTTGCCTTGGTCGTCGACGACGAACACGGCGCGCTGCAGCAGACGCCATTCCTTCAGCAGCACGCCATACGAGCGGCCGAATGCCTCGCTCCGGTGTCCTGATAGCGCTTCGTGGCTCACGTCCTCGGCGTCGCGCCAACGCGCCTGCGCAAAGGGAAGGTCCATGCTCACGGTGTAGACGTCCACGTTTGCCGGCAGGTCCTTGCTGCGCAATGTCTCGAAGCGATGCGCGCCGACGTGACACACCGGCGTATCGAGCGAATTGACGACATGCAGCAGTCGAACGCGTCCCGTTCCACCGCTGAGCGTGACCGAGTGCGGCGCCGGGTCACCGGGACTGAGTGCGTCGAGATCGAAGTCCGGCGCGTGATTACCCGGCGTGAGCTTGCGGCCAATCACGGTAAGCTGAATGTCGCCTTCGAATGCTTCGCCACTGCGCTCGACGTCTTGTTCCATGGCACGCGCTCCAGGTCGTCGTTGTTCGATGCCGGAAAATATCGCCGCGTCGCGAGGTATGCACGAAATGCTTTCGGGGCGGCACTAACCGCATGGTT
>JBDTMO010000946.1:0-1956 GCA_039934235.1 bacterium
ATCGCATTCTCTGCCTCTGCCTGCGCACTCAAGACGATCTGGTCATGCCGCGCGCGAGCCTCATCGGCCTGGGCGCGTGCGATGTCGACGCGCGTGTGCACGCGGCCAATGTCGAAGGCGGGCCATGAAATGACAGGACCAACTACGTAGCGCGACGCCTCTTTCTTCCCGAGCAAATCCGTCGCGCGGGCATTGTAGCCGACACTGCCCACGACGGTCACGCGAGGGAGATAGTCCGCCCGAGCGACGTTGACGAGCGCGCCCTGTGCAGCCGTGCGTCGCTCAGCACTGCGCACGTCCGGACGCCGACGGATCAATTGCGCGACAGACTCGAGGCTCGGTACATCCGGAAGCGC
This sequence comes from bacterium, assembly GCA_039934235.1. Lineage (GTDB taxonomy): Bacteria > Gemmatimonadota > Gemmatimonadetes > Gemmatimonadales > Gemmatimonadaceae > AG11. The sequence continues at coordinate 357 of JBDTMO010000946.1, forward strand.
CAAGGGCGTCTCGCTGATCGCTTCGATATCGAGCGTATCTGGAGCTGGAATAGGCGCGATGTGCTGCGCGCCTCCGGCCAATACGCCGAGTCGATAGTTGGCCGCGGAAATTCGCGCTTCGATCGCTGTTCGCGCCGCGAGCGTCGTGCTCACCTGCGCGCTTGCTCGCTCGCGATCGAATGCGGTGCCGCGTCCAGCTGCCAACCTGTCGACGGTGAGTTGCAGGGTGCGCTGCTGGTTCGCTGCGTTCTGATTGGCGACAGCCAGCTGCCGGTGCGCACCACGCAGCTCGAAGTACGTACGCGCCAGCTCGGATACGAGCGACAACTGCACGTCGCGCAGGTCCTCGCTCGCCGAGGCGGCAATGGCGTCCGTCGCTGCATAGCTACTCCGCTGTCGGCCGAAGATGTCCACCTCCCAGCTTGCGTCGAAACCACCGTCATAGACGTCCTGCTCGCGATTTGCTGCGGAGACCCCCGGCAGCTGCGCCGCGCTGAAGCGTCGGCGCGTAAGGCCGGCGTTTGCGGTGACCGCTGGTGCGAAGTCGAACGCCGCGAGGCGTCGTGCCGACCGGGCTCCGCGCACTGTCGCCTGTGCCGCACGAACATCGTTGTTCGCGCGCAGCGCGTCACGCGTAAGACGTTCGAGCGTTGTATCGCCGAGCTGACGCCAGAACGGGACGAGCTCTGGTTCCGCTGCCGGAGTGGCGATCGCGGACCTTTGGGCCCCGAGTGATCCTGCCACAGCGCTTAGTGCGAACGCGGCAGTGATCATGATGAATGAAAGTCTACGCATGAGACGGCGCCTCCAGATCGCCGGTACGCGGCAGTCCGCGCGACGCTGCGTCGGCCTGTGGCGTCGAGGAATCGCGCCGTTCGACAAAGCTGCGAATGACCACATAGAACACTGGCGTAAGGATCAGCCCGAAAATCGTGACGCCGATCATGCCCGAGAACACTGCGACGCCCATCGCCCTCCGCATCTCTGCACCGGCGCCCTTGGACAACACGAGCGGAACAACCCCCATGATGAACGCGAGTGACGTCATGAGGATCGGGCGCAAGCGAAGCCGCGCCGCCTCGAGCGCGGCGCTCACACGATCGCGACCTTGCAGTTGCAACTCACGCGCAAACTCCACGATGAGAATCGCGTTCTTGCACGCGAGCCCAACGAGGACGATGAGGCCGATCTGCGTGAAGATGTTGTTGTCGCCCTTGGTCAACCACACGCCGCCGATGGCCGAGAGCAGACCCATTGGCACGATGAGGATGACGACGAGCGGGAGCGACCAGCTCTCGTACTGCGCTGCCAGAACCAGGAAGGCGAGCAGGACGCACAGCGGAAAGACGAACAGCGCCGTGTTGCCCGCGAGGATCTGCTGGTAAGTCAGCTCCGTCCACTCGAAGCTGACGCCGTTGGGCAACGTTTGCTTCGCGAGTCGTTCCATCGTTGCGATCGCCGTACCCGAACTCACGCCCGCCGCGGGCCCACCATTCACCTCGGCAGCCGGATACGCGTTATACCGCACGACGCGATCGGGGCCGTTCAACTGGCGGACCGTCATCACCGAGCTAAGAGGAACCATCTCGTGCCGCGCGTT
>JBDTMO010000947.1:0-1950 GCA_039934235.1 bacterium
TCTGTAAACTCGACACGTCATGATCGCCGAGCATGCCGCACATCGCGCGATATGCTGTGGGCGCGGTAAAGCAGATGGTGGGCCGAAATTCCGCGATCGCCTTGACGAGATGCGGAGGCGTAGCTTGTTCGAGCAACAGCGCGCACGCGCCGAAGCGGAGCGGAAAGAGGAGCAGTCCGCCGAGTGCGTAGGTGAAAGCGAGTGGGGGCGAGCCGCAGAAGAGGTCGTCGCGGGAGGGCTTGAGCACGTAGCGCGGGAAGCAATCGGTAATCGCGAGAATGTCGCGATGCGAGTGCATGGTTCCCTTGCCCTGCCCCGTGGTGCCCGACGTGAATGCGATGATAGCGATGTCGTCGGCCGCGGTGTCGCAGGCGTCGAAGGTGCCGGGCTTATCGCGCATGAGCGCGTTGAGGTCGACATACAGTGCGCGGTGCAGATCGAGGTGCAGATCGAGGTGCAGATCCTTCGACTCGCTTTGCTCGCTCAGGATGACAACTTTGTCGCTTTGCTCGCTCAGGATGACAACTTTGTCGCTTCGCTCGCTCGGGGCGACAACTTTATCTCGCTCGCTCAGGATGACAACTTTGTCGTTTCGATCGCTCAGGATGACACTTTGGCTTTCCACGGAAAACCGCATCACTGGCACGTCCAGCGCAGACTCGCAGTCCTCGGCGACGCGCGCATCCGTAAGCGCCAACGTGACCTCTGCCTTTTGCGCGATGGACTTGAGCTCCCGTTCGCGCAGCATCGCCATCGTGCACACGACCACGCCGCCGGCCTTGAGCACGCCGAACCAGCAGGCCGCGAGCATCGGCGTATTTGCGCCGCGAAGCAGCACGCGGTTGCCCGGCACAATAGCGAGATCCTCAACCAGCACACGCGCAATCTTGTTCGCGTTCGCGTTGAGCTCATCGTACGTCCATACGCCACCGGGAAAGCGAATCGCGGGACGGGAGCCGTTGCCCGCGTCGATCATCGCATCGAGAAGCGCCGACGCGCAGTTTACGCGAGCCGGGTAGTCGAGTTCCGGAATCCCGTCCCAAATGCGGTCGGGCTGGCTGTCTGCCGGAGGTAAATGTTCCGCGCAGAACGTGTCGACATGCCCCGTGCGCTCGACGTGCTCAGGCACGCGCTTCACCTAACCGGGCATGAGCGGCGAGCACCTGCCCCGCGATCACGAGCTGCTGCACTTCCGTGGTGCCTTCGTAAATGCGCAGTGCGCGAATTTCGCGATACAGGCGTTCCACAGGGTGTCCGGAGACCACGCCGCGACCGCCGAGCAACTGCACGGCGTCGTCGATGACGCGTTGTGCTGATTCGGTGGCGAACATCTTCGCCATCGCTGCTTCGCGCGTGACCCGCTCCGCCCCGTTGTCGCGCGTCCATGCAGCGCGATAGACCAGCAGTGCACTCGCATCGATCTCCGTCGCCATCGCGGCAATCTTCGCTTGCGTCAGCTGAAAGTCCTGGAGCAGCTGACCGAACATCGGACGCGTCGCCACATGCGCGAGCGCCTCATCGAGCGCTCGACGCGCCATGCCGAGTGCAGCCGCGCCAACGGTGGAGCGGAAGACGTCGAGCGTTCCAAGTGCGACGCGCAATCCTTTTCCGGGCTCGCCGACGGTTCGCGTGGCAGGAACCCGACAATCCGTGAAGCGAATTGTCGCGAGTGGGTGCGGAGCGATTGTCGAAATGCGCTCCGTCACGGCGAAGCCATGATCGCTCGGCTCCACGACCAGCGCGATGAACTCGCGCTCTGCGTCGCCGTGGCGACAGAACACGACGTACTGATCGGCGATGCCGCCGTTCGATATCCACGTTTTCTCGCCGTCGATCACGTACTCATCGCCATCGCGACGCGCGGTCGTGCGCATGGCTGCGATATCGGATCCGGCGTCCGCTTCCGAGATGGCGAATGCGGCGATGGCGTCGCCACTGGCGACGCGCGGC
>JBDTMO010000948.1:0-1947 GCA_039934235.1 bacterium
CGCGTAAGATGATGTCGCGTGTTCGCGAGAATCATGACTCCTCCGATGAACGGTTTGACGCATTCACTCGCTCAGTAGTCTCGGCATTGGCCGCTTCTAGTTGAGTGACGATCGAACCGCACCGTATGCACAAAGTTGGCACTCGTGCATCGCGATTGCTGATTTTGTCATCCTTGCTGAGCGAGCGATGCCCCCGCTGTCATCCTGAGCGAGCGAAGCGAGTCGAAGGATCTGCACCTGCCCGTCTTGCTTATGAGAGGCCGAAAAACCTACCGCGGCCGCACCATGCTGTTCCCCACCGTGACGGCCACGTCGCGAATCAAGCGCGCCACGCGAGCCAACTTCTCGTAGTCGATCTTCGACGGATCGTCGCTCGGCTTGTGGTAGTCGTCGTGCAGGCCCGTCGTGAAGAAGACGATCGGGATTCCCTTGCGCGCATAGTTGAAGTGATCGCTGCGTTCATAGATATGCTCAGGATGCGTCGCGGAATCCCATTCGTGGTTGATCACGAACGGCGATGCTTCCGTCGCATTCACGCTGTCCACGATTGCGCCAAGCCGCTTGCTCTGTCCATTCGGCGCGGCGTTCGGACCAACCGTATAGAGGAGCGGTGCCGCGTTGCGTCCGATCATGTCCGCATTCAATTGCGCGACGATCGAATCGATCGGCACAGACGGATGCTCGGTGAAGTACGCGGATCCCAGCAAGCCCTTCTCTTCGCCCACGTGCCACACGAACAGCGTCGACCGCTTTGGCTTGACCGGTGACTGCTGCAGTTCACGTGCAATCGCGAGCAACGACACCGTCCCCGATCCATCGTCGTCCGCGCCATTCGCAATCGAGTCGCCATTCACCGGCGCAACGACACCGATATGGTCGTAATGCGCACCCAACGCCACGTACGTGCTTCGCAAAGTCGGGTCACTTCCACGCACGATCGCAACAACATTGTACGCCGTAAACGGAACCCGCTCCTGCGAAACCCGCGCGACAAGCCTGCGTCCGGCAAGAACCTGTGGGCGGTCATCGGTTGGCCAGCCTGTTGGCAACAGTGGCGAACCAACGCGAGGCACGCCGAGCAGGATTATCGGCAACGGCCTCTCCGATTCGGGAATTTCCGCGCTCGTCGTCCGCGCCGTCACAGCGCGGGTCAACTCGGGCGCGAGATTGTCGAATAATGCCGATCCTTTTCCGGCGAGCAGCACCACCACTGCGGCGGGACGCCTCGGAAGTATCTGCGCGAGCCTCCCGCTGATTGCGGTCTCTGCTTCCATCGTCGCACGCGTTGCGCTGTCCGTGCCTTCCGGCGCACCATTCAGGACGACGACGATTTTCCCCTCCAGATCGAGGCCGGCGAGGTCGTCGCGCTTTGGCTTCTTCATCGACACGCCATAGCCGACGAACACGATCTCACCTTCGGCTCGACGTTTCGTCGGAGGCACGCCGGGTCCGAGATTCATCAACGGCACCACGTCCGTACCGATTTGCACGGCCCTCGAGCTGCCACGCTCCTCGACGACAATCTGCGACGCAGCCGTGAACGATTCGCGCTGCAGCGGCACACGCTGCAGAAACATGCTGTCGCCCGCGGGCTCCAGGCCTAGTCGCTGCACTCTTGCCGCAAGGAACTGCGCGGCACGCGTTGCATCCTCCGTCCCGGTTTCTCGCCCGCGCATCGAGTCGTTCGAGAAGGCGAAGAGATCGCCACGCAACTCGCCCGCCGTGATCATGCCGCTCGGTGCGGCGGGCGGCGCGGGCGCCGGCGCAGGAGGCGCCGACGAACAGGCTGCGAGCGCCAGAAGCGCCAGGACAATTGGGTGACGCATGACTGAACTCCCGAGTTTGGCAACGACTGTCATCCTGAGCGAGCGAAGCGAGTCGAAGGATCTGCGCCTGCAGTCCGCAGCGATTTGTCATCCTGAGCGAGCGAAGCGAGTCGAAGGATCT
>JBDTMO010000949.1:0-1938 GCA_039934235.1 bacterium
AGCGAGCGTAGCGAGTCGAAGGATCTGCACGTCAGCTGCGCAACTACAAGTGCAGGTCCGTCGCTGCGCTCAGGACGACAAACGCGCTTAATACAACTTCCTACCACCCGTGACGTCGAACCTTATACGCTGAGATTGCAGTCGGAACCGATGACATCAGGGCATACGCGACGCATCGAAGCGGCCACGCCGGCGTTAACGAAAGCGCAATGAAAAGAGCGGCGCCCTGCGCGCCAACGATGAGAATGAATCGCAGCACTTGCTGCTGGCTCGCCGACTCTTCTGCACGCCTGGTGATCGAATGCGCTACCAACAGCGTCACCACCGCTGCGGCGGAACTCGCCGCGGCAACCTCCCACAGGTCGCGCTTCGCGAGGAGAAGCGCTCCTGACATCAGGGTGACAAGCACCACGCCAACCAGCTCGACCGCAAGCTGACGTCGAACATGACCGTGCGATTGCAACGTGCTGACAACGACAACTCGAAGCCCCACCCAAACCGGCAATCCGAACGTGAACGCGCGCAGGATTGGCAGCGCGGGCACATACAGCGGCAGATAGCGGACGACCACTTCCTCGAACAGGGGCTCGAAGAGCAGGCCGGCTCCGTACCCCAACGCGATGACGTGAAAGAATCCGCCCAGGAAGTGCGAGCGTTGAGCAGGTGTCCGATGTGCGGCGTGAGAGAGTGCAACGCGCGACAGCGCCTGGACCGCGGAGTTGGCGGCGATCGCAGCCGTCCCAGCAAAACCGTAAAGCGCAAATGAGGTGATGGGAGTGATGCGATTGACCAGAATACGATCCACTGATTGCGAGAGTCCCGCCGCAACACTCGAGACAAGCACCGGCAGACCGGCCGTCGCGAGTTGGCGGATCGTGAGGTCCGCCGACTCCGTTGGCGTCTCCAGTGTGAATCTCAGGAGGCAGACGAAGCCATATGCCGCTGCGATGAGAAACGCCCCCACATACGCCGCCAGGATGGCAACGAGCGTGGTCGGGGAGAAAACCACCACGGCACCGACGAACAGTCCGGGAGTGATCGTGACAACGCGCCCCGCTCGCCTGAAATCTCCTGCCGCCTGCAGCGCATACACACAGAGCGCATTGCAGTTCACGCACAGAGCGCAGACGACGACGGCGAGGATATAGATGCGAAGCAGTGGGTCCACGAAGATGGATACGACTGCCGAGATCGCGACAATGCCGAGTTGAAGCGCAACCATCCATCGCGCAACGACGCGCCATTCCCATGCGATTTCGCCGGACCGGCGTCCAGCCCAGCGCAGGAAGGCACCTTCGCTCAGCCCGAACCCGACGAGCCCGAGATAGTTCACGAACAACAGGAACTGTCGGTACTGCCCATAGGTCGTGACGTCGAGGCGGCGCGGAATGACGAACACCTGCACGGCACTCAGCGCGACGGCGGCGCCGATCGCCAAGCCGTATCTCGCGAGGTCGTGGCGCAGGCGTCCCGGGCGAGCCGCGGTTCCCGACACTAATTTTGGCCGCAAGTCATGCCAGCGTCCCTCGCCGTCATCCTCGCCCTCGCAGCAGCGGTCGCCATCATCGTGGCGATCCGTTGGCGACGCGTGCTGTTGATGACGCTTCCATTTCTCGTCACGCTGAATGGCGTTCCACTGGGACTTGGCAAGTACTCGCTTCGCGCCGACCAACTGGTTGCATGCCTGTTGCTCATGCCGCTACTCGCCGCCGCCGTGGCGGGCGCAAAACGCATTCGGCTGGATACCACGAGTTGGATCCTGATGGCATTGCTCGCGATAAACATAGTGTCGAGCGCGGTGAATTCACCCGTTCCGTCGTATAGCGTGTTGCAGTGCCTCAACCTTGCGGCAACCTGGGTCATCTACGTTGTGCTGGTCAATTACCTCGAAGACCCGCGCGAACTCGAGGAGTTCCTTCGCTACGCGTTGCTCGGCGC
>JBDTMO010000950.1:0-1938 GCA_039934235.1 bacterium
CGCACAACACGGAAGGCACCGTTTCTGGTCTCACCAAGACCACGCCGTAACGACTACCGATAGCCAGCCGCCTGGAGTTCGAAGAGCTGCGCGTAGCGACCATTCGCTGCGAGCAGCTCTTCGTGCGTTCCAAGCTCCGTGACGTGGCCATCAGCCACGACGGCAATGCGATCCGCAATGCGCACCGTCGAAAAGCGATGCGAGATCACGATCCCGATACGACCACGAAGATTCTCCTTCAGCTCAGCGAAGATCGCCGCTTCCGCTTCCGGGTCGAGTGACGACGTGGGCTCATCGAGAATCCAGACGTCCGCATCGCGATACATGATTCGGGCAAGCGCGAGGCGTTGCCACTCGCCGCCAGACAGGTCGTGTCCACCTTCAAATAACCGCCCAACCTTGGAGTCGAGCCCGTTCGGCATCTTGCGAACGAGCCACTCGCTGCGGGAATTGCGCAGCGCCTCCATCACCTTTGCGTCGTCGACAATCTCATCGGGGCGACCCATCGCGACGTTCTCGCGCACACTCAACTCGTAGCTCGCGTAATCCTGAAACAGCACGCCAATCCGATTGCGCAACTCCGCGGGGTCCAGCTCCTTGAGGTCGACACCGCCAACGCGTATCGACCCGGAATCGGCGTCGTAAAAGCGAAGCAGCAGCTTGATGAGCGTGCTCTTCCCTGCACCATTCTCACCCACCAGCGCTATCAGCTCGCCACTGCGAATGTGCAGGTTGAGCCCTTCGACGGCTGCGCCCGTTCCGCCGGGATAGGAGAACGCGACGTTCTCGAACACAATGCCGTCGTCGAACTTGCCTGGCAGCGCGTGAGGTGGCCTGGGCACGGGGACCAGCGGCTCGATCGCGAGGAAGGAGAAGTAGTCGTCGAGAAAGGTCGTGTGTTGATCCACCGCCACGAACGTGCTGGATATCTGGCCGAGGGTTCCGGCCACCGCCGAAAATGCGCCAATGACCAGGACAACTCCGCCCGGGCTGATGTCGCCTGCAGCGCCCTTGAGCGCGACGAACACGTACGCGAGTGCGAGCGTCGTTCCGCTCACAAGCCCTGTGAGCAACGACATGCGAGTGCCTGATCGATACATCTCCGCACGACGAACAAAGAGATCTTCGGATATCCGCTTGTGTCGGTCCAGCAGATAGTTGGCGAGCACGTACGCGCGAATTTCCTTGGTTGTCTTGGGCTGCACGAGGAGATCGGCCAGGTATTCACGTTCGCGCTCCTCCGGCGTCTCCTTGTAGAAGAACTCATACATTTTCGCCGTCACTCGCCGTTCGAGCAGCAGCGAGAGCGCCGACGCCGTTAACGCGAGCAAGACCAGCACGTAGTGCAGGCTCGCCAGCAATGACGCCATCAACACGATCGTGACGATATTTCCCGAGAGGCCCAGCACGGACCACGTTAGATCACCGGGGCGCCATGACACATCCCGTTTCGCGCGCGCAAGGCGATCGTGCCAATCCGAGTTGTCGAAGTGCCCGAGATCGAGCGTCGCCGCCTTCGTGAGCAACCGACGCTCGGCCTCGAGCTGCACGCGTCGCACGAACAGATTCCTTCCCAACCCCATGTACGCGCCGACTGCACGCTGCAGGGCCGTCGCGAGCCACAGGCCCAGCAGGATGGGAACCATGTCCCGGAACTGAATCGTATTCAGCCGCGCCTCGGCGATGCGGTTCACGAGGCTCGCGCCGAGGTACACGGCAATCGGTGGCATCGTCGAGCTCAGGATGCCGAGCAGCGAGTATTGCACGAGCGAGCGCGGTGATGCAGTCCACGCGAGGGACATCCCCTGCTTCAGGTTCCTGAAGACCCGGCGAACGCGGCCCTTCGGCGGCGGCGGTACGTTTTCGACGATGCCTGTCATAGGGGCCTAAGCCCGCGCTTCAGGTTACGGAGTCGTGACGATCCGGGCGGTCGTGATG
>JBDTMO010000951.1:0-1934 GCA_039934235.1 bacterium
CATCCATTCGCGTGTTGCTCTGCGCCCTGCTCGGCGTCGATGTCGGGCGCTTTCGCTACCGCTTTGGATGTCCGGTTGGCTCGGTGTCGATTGTGGAATTCGGCGGGCACGGTCCGCTCGCGACAGCCGTTGCAGACCGATCGCATCTCGACGCACACCTCCGTAGCCTCGACGGAACCTGACGCGAGTTGTCATCCTGAGCGAGCGTAGCCAGTGTTTTGTCATCCTGAGCGAGCGTAGCGAGTCGAAGGATCTGCACCCGCGCCGGCGCGCACACATCGTTACCGATCCGTGAACCAGGCCGCGCTTGTTCGTTGCGAGGCACAGCGATCGTTCTGCCATCCTCCAGACGGATGGTTTGACCATGCTGCACCACGAGATCGAAGTAGCGGACGATTCTGCCACATTGTACCTGTCGGGCGCTCTCTGCGAGAGTGACGCATTCACCCTCGCGCGCGTGTGCGGCGAATTGCCGTCGCGCGTCACCACACTGCGGCTGGACCTCCACGGCATCGACGACATGGCGGACGATGCGATGAGCGCCATCCGAGGCGTGCTCCGCTATTGGCGCGAATCGCGCGGCGGCAGCTTCCGTCTTTCGTTAGCCTCGGAACGCATCGTCGCCACATACGCCGAGGGTTCGTTCACCAATCCCGGTTTGGGACTTCGCAGCGCACTGCCACACATCGCCGAGGCGACACCAGCGCTCACGGCGATGTACCTATGAGTTTGCCCTAAGGAAAAGACACTGGCACCGGTTCTGCCTCAGGCATAGCTTCGCGAAATCACACTATTACGGCGAGGCCCCGATGGCGACCAAACTGGACAAGGCGATCAAGCGCGAGCTCGTACACGGTGACAAGACGTACACCATCACGATCGCGCCCGACGGGGTAAAGGTTGTTGAAAAGGGAAAGCGCAATGGGAAAGAGCTGTCCTGGGCTTCGATCATCAGTGGCGACGCGACGTTGAACGAAAACTTGAAGATTTCGGTCGACGCCACACGAGTGGACGCCTGACTCACGCGGCATGTCGCCACAGGACGTCTAGCTGATTTCTCACTTCGAGGCGTCGTCGCTGCCTACCCGCCGACGTTTTGCGCTCCAGCGGCCGCCTTACCCGCATCTGGATGACATTGCATCAGCAGCGTTGCCCCGCTCCGGCAGGCTGCTCGCCGACATCCGCCTGATCCACGCGCCCAGATGCTTGCGCAACCGCTTCGCGGCGTGCAAATGAAGCGCAGCGGAACAACACCCGTATCACTTTCATCCGTTTGCCTGTGAAAATCCTCGTGATTGACATCGGCGGCACACACGTGAAGCTGCTTGCCACTGGTAAGCGGGCGCCGTTGAAGCTGCCCTCCGGACCCGATCTCACGCCGGAGGAAATGGTTCGCGAGGTATTGGCCGCGACGACAGAATGGCAGTTCGAAGCGGTCTCGATTGGGTACCCAGGCCCCGTGGCCGACAATCATCCGAAAGTCGAGCCGGTCAATCTCGGCGCGGGGTGGGTTGGCTTTGACTACGAGAGTGCGCTGAAACGCCCCGTAAAAATCGTCAACGATGCCGCGATGCAAGCGCTTGGCAGCTACGACGGCGGGCGCATGTTGTTCATGGGCCTCGGCACAGGGCTCGGCACCACGCTCGTTCGCGATGGCATTGCCGTTCCGCTGGAGGTGGCACACCTGCCGTACAGGAAGGGCCGCAGTTACGAGGATTACCTCGGTGAAAAAGGGCTCAAGCGGCTCGGCGTCGACAAGTGGCGTCATCACGTCATTCAAGTTGTCGGACTGTTCATGGCCGCGCTCACATCGGATTATGTCGTCCTGGGTGGCGGAAACGTGCGCCTGCTCGATGAACTCCCTCCGCATACGCGTCGCGGCAGCAACCTGAATGCGTTTCGTGGTGGCTATCGCTTGTGGCAGAAGCGAGCCC
>JBDTMO010000952.1:0-1933 GCA_039934235.1 bacterium
CGAACTGCTCGACCGGATCTGGATGCGACGGATCGAACGCCCGAGCGTCCGGTAGTAGTTCGCGCGCCAGCGGCAACGACGTCTTGCGCAATCCAGCAACCACCATGCGCGCCAACTCATAGGCGCCGTAATTGTTGAAGTGCGTGTCGTCCTTGAGATCCGCGACCTGATCGGGATACGTTCCGGCTGGATAGTGCACGAACGCCTTCTTCGACCGCTCGGGACCAAGCGCCTCATAGAACTGCTTGCTCATCGCGTTCAGGTCGATGAGTGCGACATGCTCCTCGGTCGCCGTTTGACGCACGGCTTCGGGATAGTCGCCCAGTGTGTTCACGATGACGCCTGATGAATCGAATTGTCGGCGATGCATCGACGTCACGAGCACAGGAGTCGCGCCCCGAGACCGCGCTTCCGTGATGTAGCGCTTGAGATATTCCTTGTACGTCGTGAACGGCTCGAGGTACGTGGCGCCCGGCTTCTGGTCGTTGTGCGCGAACTCGATGAACAAGTAGTCACCGCGCTTGATTGTGCTCAGCACTTTTGCGAGACGGTGTTCGCCGATGAATGCCTTGAGTGTCTCGCCCGACTCCGCATGGTTCGCGACGACAACGCTGCCAGGCTTGAAGAAGCGCGGAATCATCTGTCCCCACGCCGCCCATGGCTCGGCCGCCTGATCAACGACCGTCGAGTTTCCCGCGAGGAATACTGTCACCGGATTCCGCGCTGGCTTCACCTCGATCTCGCGAACTGCCGGGTGGGTTCCGCTGAACTCGAGCGTGAGCCGGTCGTCCCACGTGTTGGAGCCAACCTCCCTCGGTTTACGACGCACGGAATCGCCGCCCGCCATGAACGGCGTTCGCACATTCACCGTGAAGGTTCGCGTGACGAACTCGCCAGCACGCGTGCGCACCTGCTCGAGCATCAACCGCCGCGACTCTGCCCTGACCGTCGTCACGGCAGCGTGCGATGAATCGCCAAGCGTAACCGTGACGTCGTAGTTCCCTTCCGGGATCGCGACGTCGAACAGGAATGGGCTGTCCGCCGCACAGGTGCTTCCTGCGGCATTGGCAAGCGGCGCGCGGAAACCGTATCCGCGGTCGGCCGAGTAGACGGTGCTCGGCCCGAGCATGGTCGCCTGATGCGAGGATCGGCTTCCACATCGGAAATGAAAGCTCGTGGGTGGCGCCGCCGGCGCTTGCGCGAGTCCGGGCGCACCCGTCACCGCCAGCAGCAGGGTGGCGCAGGTGGTCTGGACGAGCGCTACCGACCTGACATTCGTGCACATATGTTCACGACGACGGTGAATAGGACGCATGGAAAATTGTGCGCGCAGAAAGTAGCGCGCGGCGACACCGCACGCCAAACTCACTGCGTGTTCCCTCACTGGAGATTCCGATGCGCCTGCTCAAGTGGATACCCGTCTATTTCGCTGCCCTCACCGCCTGTGCAGGACGGAACTCCAACGGCCCTGCCGCGCCCATCCGTGTCCTGGTCGTCACGGCGACGCAGGGCTTCCGGCACACCGAAGCCATTGTCGAATCGACAATGCGATTGAAGGCCGCGCAGGCGACGTCTGAACTTCGCTTTGATTTCACTGAGGATCCCACCGCGTTGAACGCGGAGAATCTCGCGAAGTACGATGTGTTGTTCTTCAACAACTCCACGTTGCGAATCGCCGCGGCCAATCCGTCAGACTCGGCCTCGCTCGTGGCGCTCAGGTGGCCGCGCACGGGAGTCGTGAACCCCGTCACGCCGGCGCAGCAGGCAGCGATTGCCGCATTCGTGCGCGCGGGCAAGGGACTCGTGGCCGTTCACGCTGGCGTCGACGCGTTCTACGGCTGGCCGGAGTATCGTGAGATAGTGGGAGGAGGGCTCTTCCTGAGCCACCCGTTCACGCGCGAAGCCCGCGTCACCATCGAGGATGCGTCCAATG
>JBDTMO010000953.1:0-1928 GCA_039934235.1 bacterium
GGGCCGACAGCCTCGACATCGTCGAGCTGGTGATGGAATTCGAGAAGGAGTTCAATATCGACATCCCCGACGAGGACGCGGAGAAGCTGCGCACGGTCGGCGATGCCGTCGCTTACTTGAACGGCAAGGTCGGCGAGTAATGCGGCGTCGGGTCGTCGTCACTGGTCTTGGTGCCGTAACGCCCGTCGGCAACGACGTGGCGACGACTTGGCGCGCCTTGCAGGACGGAGTATCTGGCGCAACGCCCATTACGAAGTTCGATGCGTCGGCGTTCCCGGTGCGCTTCGCCTGCGAGCTGAAAGGCTTCGATCCGCTCAAGGCCATGGAGCGGAAGGAAGCAAAGCGAGCGGATCCCTACGCGCAGTACGCCGTCGCTGCGTCGGTTGAAGCGATGGCTGATGCTGGCCTCACTGCCGGCACCTACGATGTCGATCGGATTGGTGTGATCGTCGGGAGCGGTATCGGCGGTTTGAAGAGTTTCGAGGAACAGCACGACATCTTCCGCGAGCGCGGCGCGAGCAAGATCAGTCCCTTCTTCATCCCGATGTTCATTGCGGACATCGCAGCCGGCGTCGTCTCCATGCATTTCAATGCGCGGGGGCCCAACTACGCCACGGTATCGGCGTGTTCGACCAGTGCGCACGCCATCGGTGACGCATTCCGCACCATTCAGTACGGCGACGCGGATGTGATGATTTGTGGAGGATCGGAGGCCGCGGTCACCGCAATGTCGATTGGTGGATTCGCCAACATGACGGCGCTCTCGACGCGAAACGACAGCCCCGAGACGGCATCGCGTCCGTTCGACAAGGGGCGCGATGGCTTCGTCATGGGAGAAGGCGCCGGCATCGTCATCCTCGAAGAGTTGAGCCACGCGCTTGCGCGCGGCGCAAGAATCTACGGAGAAATGGGCGGCTATCGCGCTACTGGCGACGCCTATCATCTCACAGGACAGCTGCCTGATCATGAGGGCTTGCAGCGCGCGATGCGCGGTGCAATTGCAGATGCCGGCCTGACCACGGCCGACGTGGACTATGTCAACGCCCACGGAACATCCACCCCGCTGAATGATTCCAACGAAGCCAAGGCCATCGCCACGGTGTTCGGCGAGGCGGCGGGCAAGCTCAGCATCTCGTCCACCAAGTCCATGACCGGCCACATGCTGGGTGCTGCCGGTGGCGTGGAATTCATCGCAGCCACCTTGGCGATGCGTGATCAGATCATCCCCCCAACGATCAACTACTGCACGCCAGATCCGGCGTGCGGCGATCTGGACTTTACGCCGAATGTCGCGAAATCCCGCGAGGTACGTGCGGTGCTGAGCAACAGTGCCGGCTTCGGCGGCCATAACGTCTCGATAGTCGTCAAGCGCTATCAGGAGTAACGTCGTGCCCATCGCCGTCCCGTTCGACCGTTCGCGCATCACAGATCCGGCGCTGCTGCCCATTGCGGACAAGCTGATCGCTGGAGTGCGTCTGACCTTGGCCGACGGCGCAGCGCTCTTCCATACGGCCGACCTGCTTGGATTGGGCGCCATGGCCGACGCGTCGAATCGGGCTCGCAATGGCGACCAGGTCACGTTCGCGGCCAATCAGCACATCAACCCGACCAACGTCTGCATTCTCCGCAAGACGTGCGTGTTCTGCTCTTACGCCCGGCTGCCAAAGGAAGCCGGCGCGTATCGCTACACGATGGATCAGGTGTGGGAAGAAGCAGCGAGGGTGGACGGCGATATCACGCGCGAATTTCACATTGTCGGCGGGCTCGACATGCAGGCGGGCTTCGCCTATTACGACGAGATGTTCCGCGGCCTCAAGGCGCGACACCCGCAGGTGCACATCAAGGCGCTGACGGCGGTCGAAATCGCGCACATCGCCCGCATCGACAAGATGTCGGTGCGCGACGTGCTGATCGGCCTTCGCGCGGCG
>JBDTMO010000954.1:0-1926 GCA_039934235.1 bacterium
CATGTGGATCACGCTCGTCACGCTCTTCCTGTGCCTCGTCCTTCCTGAGAGCATCGCGCCACGCGTCAACGGTTCAAAGCGCTTTCTTTTTGGCACGTCGCTGCAGCCGTCGGAATTCGGGAAGCTTGGCGTCGTGATCTGGACGTCCATGCTCATCGTCAAGAAGGGGACGCAATTGCGCCGTCTCACAAAGGGTGTGCTGCCATTCTTCCTGGTCATCGGCGTGCTCGACCTGCTTGCCGCGTTGGAACCCGACCTGTCCGTCGCCATGCTCTACACGTTGTTGCTCGCCATACTCCTGTTTGCGGGCGGCGTTCGCGTTGCCCACTTCGTCGCGCTCGGCGCGCTCGCGATTCCCGTGCTTTGGACAAAGATCGAGAAGGTTCAATACGCGGCGCTGCGGCTCACCGCGTTTTTCGATCCTGGTGGTGCGCCGACGCAGATGAAGTATCAACTCAAGCAATCGCTCATTGCCGTTGGATCCGGGGGCGCGCTCGGCGTTGGTTACGGCCAGGGGCGGCAGCAGTATGGTTTTCTCCCATTTCCATACAGCGATTTCATTGCGAGCAACATTGGCGAAGAGTGGGGATTCGTCGGACTCGCGGCCATCACGATCGCGTTCGCCGCGTATGCACTGCTTGGCTTTCGAATTGCCCGGCACGCGCGCTCGCCGTTTCTTCAACTGGTCGCGGTCGGGCTCACGTTCGTCACCGTGCTCACCGCGTATCTGCATATCGGCGTTGTTGTCGGACTGTTGCCGACGACTGGGCTGACGTTGCCATTCGTGTCGTACGGACGATCGAACATCGTTCTCTCGATGTTCATGACAGGCGTGCTGGTGAACATCGGCAGTCAGAAGGAGCGCGTGATTGGGAGCGACGCGACCGATCCACTTTCGATGCCCACGAACTGACGTGGCGAATCCGCGCACGACTGTGCTGTTCGCCGGCGGTGGAACAGGAGGGCATTTGTATCCTGGCCTCGCAATCGCACGGACGCTCGCGCGCCTCGATCCCACCGTGCAACCCGTGTTTGTCGGTGCACAGCGCGGACTGGAACGCACCGTACTTCCTGCGTCGGAATTTCCCTACCTGCTGCTCGACCTGCACCCGCTGTATCGCCAGAAGCCGTGGGAGAATTGGCGCACGCTTGTTGGCGCGATCACTGGATGGCGCACACTCGGCACGTTGATCGCACGCGAGCAGCCGAAGCTCGTCGTCGGCACGGGTGGCTACGCGGCGGGCGTCGCGCTCGCGTACGCGGTGGTGCACAGGATTCCCATCGTGCAACAGGCGGGCGACAGCTATCCCGGTCTCACCGCTCGTGCGTTTCGTCGCTGGACGCGCGAGTACTATCTGGCCTTCCCCGAAGCGGCCCGCGTGATCGGCGGTGTGGCCGCGCAGCATATCGACACCGGTGCTCCCATCGAGCCGCCGCCGAATCCTCGGCCCGATCGCGCGGCAGCACGGCGGGCGTGGGGATTTCCCGCGACGGGCGGCAACGTGTTGCTCGTGTACGGCGGCAGCCAGGGCTCGCGCGCGATCAATCTCGTTATCGCGGATTGGGTCCGGCGCGGATTACCCGAAGGGCTGCATCTCATCTGGATGACCGGAAAGGCGACGTTCGATGAATTCAAGTCGCTGGACGGGGGCCATGTTCGCGTGCGCGAATATCTCTCGCCAATTCAGGAGGCATACGCCGCGACGGACGTAGCCATCGCTCGCGCCGGTGCAATGACGACGGCCGAGTTGTTCGCGTGGGGTATTCCGGCCATCGTCGTTCCCCTTCCGACTGCCGCGGCTGATCACCAGACGGTGAACGCGCGCGTGCTCGAGGCGGCGGGCGCGGCCATCAACCTGCCGCAGGCCGAGTTGACCGTTGATAGGCTGGATGCTGTCGTGCGCGGCTTGGTCGATGATCGCGCCG
>JBDTMO010000955.1:0-1926 GCA_039934235.1 bacterium
GCAAGACGCCATTCGCCGGGCGTCCCGCCATGGCGATGATCGCGGCGCACGTCACCGAGGAACCAAAGCCCATCGATGCGCTGCGGACGGGAATTCCTCCCGCGCTGTCGCAGGTCGTCATGCAGCTGCTCGCCAAGGATCCGGCGGGTCGGCCACAGTCCGCCGCCGAACTGCTGGCCGCGCTGTCCGACATCGGCACGAAGATCGACGACAAGGGCCAGCTGCTTGCCGACGCATCCGAGATTCGATCGGTTGCCGTGCTGCCCTTCCGGAACATGAGCCGCGAGGAAGGCGGCGAATATCTGTCCGACGGCATCACCGAGGAAATCCTCAACGCGCTCGCTCGCCTGCCGTCGCTCCGCGTCGCGGCGCGTTCGTCGTCGTTCGCCTTCAAGAACATGGACGTGGACGTCAAGGACATCGCGCGGAAGCTGCGCGTCGGCAACGTGCTCGAGGGCAGCGTACGGCAGGTGGGCAGCCACATTCGCGTCACCGCGCAGCTCTCGAACGCCGCCGACGGATTCCAGATGTGGTCCGAGCGCTACGATCGTGACCTGGCGGACCTCTTCGACATTCAAGAGGACATCGCGCTGAAGATCGCGGCGTCGCTCCAGGTGGCGCTGTTCGACACCGGCGTGCGCATCACGTCACCGCCGCGCCGCTCGTCGGCGGACATCGAGGCGTACGAACTCTACCTGAAGGGTCGTCATCGCCTGGACCGGCGGATCGAGGGAATGCGAAGCGCCGAGGAGTTCTACCAGCGTGCCCTCGAGCGCGATCCGAAGTTTGCGCTCGCACACACCGGAATGGCCGAGGTGCACTTCCTCTACGCGATGTACGATGCCGTCGTGCCGCGCGTGGGCGTGCCGAAGGCGCGCATGGCGGCCCTGCGCGCACTCGCGCTCGATCCCAATCTCGCCGAAGCGCTCATCGTGTTGAGCAACGCGAGCCTGTGGTACGACTGGAACCACGCCGAGACGCTGCGGCTCATCGAGCGCGCGATGCGGATCAAGCGCAGCGACCCACTCGTGCACTCCGTCCTCGCGTTCTACCTGTCATCGCTCGGCCGGCACGACGAGGCCATCGAGCGGGCGACGTATGCGTCGGAGCTCGACCCACTCGGTGTGCTGGCGAGCGGCAATCGCGCCATCACCAGCTATCTGGCGTCACGCTTCGAGGACGCTGTCACCTACTGCGAATCGACGCTCGACAACGATTCGGACGACAGCGAGGCATACCGCTGGCGTGCGCTCTCGCTCTTCCAGCTCGGTCGTCGCGACGAGGCGTTCGCGTCGATCATGTCGGCGGTGGACCAATCGCAGCGACACTACTGGCCGCTCGCCAACCAGGCCGCGATGCTCGCGCGTGCGGGACGGCAGTCCGACGCGCTGGAGATTCTCGGCGAGTTGGAGCGCCGCTCGGTGGACGAGCCCATTCCGCCGCTCGCCTTGGCGAGTGTGCACTATGGGCTTGGCAATCTCGACGCGTTCTTCGCGATGCTCGACAGGTCGATTGCCGCGCGGGACCTGTGGCTGATTCAGCTGAATGTGGATCCAGGCTTCGCCGCGGTGCGTGGCGATCCGCGGTTCAAGGCGGCGGTGGCGAGGATCGTTCCGGAGCAGTAAGAGCGGGGCGCTCGCTGCGCTCGCTTACGGGGCGCAGCGCGCTATGCGCGGCTGCTTACGGGGCGCAGCGCGCTGCGCGCGGCTGCTTACGGGGCGTCACGTGCTTCGCACGAGACTTACGGGACGACGCCACGCACTTTCATGGTAACGTCCTCTGGAATTGTCGTAGCGTAAGGCGCCGCAGCGCGGCGCCGCCCCGTAAGCAGAGGCGAGCGCAGCGAGCCTCAGCGCCCCTCGAACTTCGCCGCCGCCTCGACCGCCGTCGGCCACACCCCACTCTCCGTCGAAGGGATCTGCACAT
>JBDTMO010000956.1:0-1921 GCA_039934235.1 bacterium
GCCAATGACCCCGCCCACGACCCATACTCCAGGAAACGGTGGTGCATGATGCCCGTGCCACGCGTGTCCGTGAGAAACTCCGACCGGTAGCCGAACAGCCCGCGCGCGGGAATGCGATACAGCACGCGCGTAAGACCCTGCCCCGGATTCTTCATCTCGATCATCTCGCCGCGCCGAGGTCCAAGCTTCTCGATCACGGCGCCCAGGTACTCCTCGGGAACGTCAATTGCCAACTCCTCATACGGCTCGAGCCGCTCGCCATTCAGGCCCGTCTTGAGAATGACGCGAGGCCGCGACACCTGAAACTCGTACCCCTCTCGACGCATGGTCTCCATCAGAATGGAGAGGTGCAGCTCCCCACGGCCGTTCACCGTCCACGTATCCGTCGAATCGGTGTCCTCGACCTTGAGCGCCACATTCCGCTCGAGCTCCTTGTACAGTCGGTCGCGAATCTGGCGCGACGTAACGTACTTGCCTTCCTTGCCGGCGAACGGAGAATTGTTCACGAGGAAATCAACGCTGATCGTGGGCTCCTCGACCGCGATGCCCTCGAGACGCTCTGGATGCTCCAGATCCGTTACCGTCAGCCCGATCTCGACACCCTCGAGACCCGCCAACGACACGATCTCGCCTGCGGCGGCAGTCTGCACTTCCGTCCGGTCCAACCCATCATAGACGTAGAGCTTGGTCACCTTCGCCTGCTCGCTCTTCTGCCCCAGGTCCATCGGCAGCAACAGCACCTGATCACCGACGTTCACCGTGCCACGCTCGATGCGCCCAATGCCCAGCCGCCCGAGGTACGGCGAGAAGTCGATCGTCGAGATGAGCATCTGGAACGGTGCCTCCGCATCGCTCGGCGCCTGCGGCACAGCGGACAGGATCATGTCGAACAGCGGATCGAGATTGACCGCCTTGACCTCCATGTCCAGGGTCGACACGCCTTCGCGCGCGGACGCGTAGACGACGGGCGCATCGAGCTGCGCCTCGTTGGCCTCGAGCTCGATGAAGAGGTCGAGAACTTCGTCGTGCACACGCATCGGATCCGCGCCGGGGCGATCGATCTTGTTGATCACGACGATCGGCGTGCGACCAAGTTCGAGTGCCTTGCGCAGGACGAATCGCGTCTGCGGCATGGGACCGTCGAAGGCATCGACCACGAGGAGAACGCCGTCCACCATGCGCAGGATGCGCTCGACCTCTCCGCCGAAATCAGCGTGGCCGGGAGTGTCGACGATGTTGATCTTGGTGTCTTTCCAGCGGACGGAAGTGTTCTTCGCGAGAATGGTAATTCCGCGCTCGCGCTCGAGCGGATTGGAATCCATGACGCGCTCGGCGACGACCTGATTGTCCCGGAAGGCGCCGGCCTGCCGAAGCATCTTGTCGACGAGGGTGGTCTTCCCGTGATCGACGTGTGCGATGATGGCGATATTACGAATCTGCATAGCCTGAGAATATACCCTATCGCAGGAACCTCGAACAAGCTGAACGGTGGTGCCGCTTCAGCTTGTGACAGAAACCACTTGACGTTGTGACGGAAATACGACACCGTACGGCCGTAGGTCTACACTCTGGCAGGAGGTGTCCGATGCACCAAAAGCACGACCCCGCCATCGAGCAGTACCCACATGGACGTGGCTATGGTCACGATTACATGCGCGGCGGGGAAGTTCTCGGCGGCTACGGCTACTCGAATCGCGACGAGTACGCGATTCCGCGAGGAGAGCTCGAACACGAGCAGACCCGGGAATCGCGAAGTGACGACTCGGCGCACGGCAGCGCTCCGCCTCTTCAGACGTAAATCGCTCGTACACCAGCAGCACCAGATTCACCACGGGGCGCCAGCAGGCGCCCCGTTCGTTTTGTCAGGACGCTATCGCTTGCCCGTCGGCGCCCCAATGGCCGGTGTTTTCGCCGGCGTTTC
>JBDTMO010000957.1:0-1920 GCA_039934235.1 bacterium
ACCAGCGGTGGCGATTGGCCCACCGAGATTTGGCGAACCAAGCGGCGTCTTCGAGATGGCGCCGAGTGCGGGCATCATGAAGCTCGGATCGCCAAGCGGGACGTCCCACGCTTTTGCGCCAGTTTTCAGATCGATGGCGACGAGTGAGCCCCAGGGCGGCGGAACACAGGGCAGCTTGTCCGGCGCCGCGATCATCCGGCGACGCATGACATACGGCGTCCCATGCATGCGTGTGTACTGATCACCGAACCGCGATACGTTCGCGGCCACCTGCGTCGTGTCCAACTCGTCAAGACGAATGAGCTGCACGAACGCGACGATGCGATTCACGGGCACGACGGCGATCTGTCGCGCGGGATCGAAGGTGAGCCCGCCCCAATGCGCGCCACCGACGTTCGACGGCATCACGACCGATCCCTCGAAGCTCGGCGGCGTAAACACGCCGTCGTTGCGCATGGGCCGAATCTGTGCGAGACATGCCTCGCGCGACGCGGGAGTAGCGCCCCACACCTCGTCGAGCTTGAATGACTGGGGACTCAACGCCGGAATCACCGTATTGAACGGCTGCGTTGGTGACGATCGCTCACCGAAGATGGTGCTTTGCGGAACCGCACGTTCTTCGACAGGGAAGATTGGCTTGCCGGTCTCGCGATCGAGGACAAACAGCTGCCCGGACTTCGTCGCCTGCAGCACGGCGTCCACTCGCCGGCCATCGTGCGTAAGCGTGACGAGTGCGGGCGGAGACGCGACGTCGTAATCCCAGAGGTCATGATGCACGGCCTGAAAGTGCCACACGACCTTGCCGGTCGAGGCGCGCAGCGCAACGATGGAGTTCGCATAGTGATTGTCGCCCACGCGTTCGCCGCCGTAATAGTCCGGACTCGCACTGCCGGTGGGGACGAACACCAAGTCGCGTGCGGAATCGGCCGCGATGACGGACCACGCGTTCGCCGCACCCGTTGTGTGCGCGAGCGCGCCACGCCAACTGCTCCACGCGGCATCCGTCGAGTCGCGTGGTATCGGATCCCAACTCCACTTGAGCGCACCGGTTCGCGCATCGAACGCGCGGACTTCGCCACTGGCCGCCGCGGTGCGACCATTGTCTGCGACGGCCGAGCCGGTAACGATGATTCCGTTGATCACGGCTGGTGGTGACGTGAGCTCGTACTCCTCGGCGTAGTAGGGCGTATTCCGAAGTCCCTTTCGCAAGTTGACGGTGCCGCCTTCGCCAAACACAACGCACAGCTTTCCGGTGCGCGCATCGAGCGCAATGATGCGAGCGTCGATGGCGCCGAGGTAGATGCGACGTCGGCAGGGCGCATTTGGCGACGCCTTGGGGTCGAGCCATGTGCTCACGCCGCGATTGGCGAAGTCGCCCCAATCGCCATTGCGATTGGCGTGCGCATCATACGTCCAGCGCGCGACGCCCGTCTCGGGGTCGAGCGCCATGACGCGACCGAACGGTGTCGAGAGATAGAGCGTGCCGTCCACCATCAGCGGCGTGGCTTCGAACTTTACCGGCTGTTTCGTCTTTACGCCGATTTCACCGGTGCGATATGTCCACGCCACCTCGAGCTTCGAGACGTTGTCGCGGGTGATCTGCGTGAGGGGTGAGAAGCGGCTGCCCAGCGCGTCGTGGCCATAGGCAAGCCATTCGCCGTTACTCGGCTGCTGCGCGTTGAGCGCGGATGAGGCGACGACCAATACAAAGAGCAGGTCCGTCGCTTTGTTGACTACTGCGATAGAGAAATTGCGCATGCGCCGTTTGGGTGGGTACACGGCAAAGCTACCAATCACTGCTGCGAGAATGGAGTCGCGTGGGACGACTGGCTGCGATGCGGGACGAGCGGGATCAGCGAGGGACGGGCGGGTGAGAGGGTGCAGATCCTTCGACTCGCTTCGCTCGCTCAGGATGACAAC
>JBDTMO010000958.1:0-1902 GCA_039934235.1 bacterium
TATCCCGGCGAGTTTCGCATCGGCACCGATGGCAAGATCATCTTCCGCAAGACGGCGGAGGAGGGACAATGGGGCGTGTCGTCAGACGAGTACGGCCGACTTTACAGAAATAGCAACGAAGATCCACTTCGCGCGGACCTGATTCCGTCGCACTACTCCGTGCGCAACCCGAACGCGCCCAACCCACGAGGCGTGTACGAACGGCTGACGGCGAACATCCCCGTGTGGCCGGCGCACAAAACGCCAGCGGTCAACCGTGGCTATCGCGCGGAGACGATGCGTCCGGACAGTACGTTGGCGCATTACACGTCTGCGGGGGCTCCAACCGCGTACGTCGGGAATCGTCTTCCGGCAGAGCTCAAGAGCAGCGTATTCATAACGGAGTCGGCGGGCAACATGGTGGGCCGCCTGATCGTGCATGATTCCGCGGACGGCATTCCGGTGGCGCGAACGGCGTACGACCACAAGGAATTTCTCACGGCGACTGACGAGCGATTCCGCCCGGTGAACCTGGCCAATGCGCCCGATGGCACGCTGTACATGGTCGACATGTATCGCGGCATCATCCAACATCGCTTCTTCATTACAGGGTACCTCGAACAGAAGATCATCGAGCGCGGCCTGGATCAGGGCATCGGCATGGGGCGCATCTGGCGCATCGTGCATACGTCGACAACGCGTGATTCGGTGCCGCAGCTGTCGAAGAGAACTCCGAGTGCACTGGTGCCATATCTCGCCGATGCAAATGGGTGGAGGCGGATGACGGCGCAACGTCTGCTCGTCGAGCGTGGAGACACGTCGGTCGCGGCAACCCTTAGATCGATGGCGCGCACGAACACCGACGACAAGGCACGGCTGCACGCGTTGTGGACGCTCGACGGTTTGCACGTGGCGGATCGCGCTACCATCGAAGCAGCGCTCGCAGACGCCTCCGCTCCCGTGCGCGCCGCTGCAGTTCGAATTGCCGAACCGATGCTCGTCAGCGGCGACACGGCGATCTATGCGTCGGTGATGCGCCTGTTGGCGGATCGCAGCCCGACGGTTCGCCGGCAAGTGGCTGCGTCGGTCGGCGAACTTCCGAGCGCGTCGCGCGACGATGCGCTCGTCGAGGTGATCGCACAGAGCGGTGACGATCCAGTCGTCGCGGATCTCGTCGTGAGCGCGTTGCCGGGGCGTGAACTCGCCTTCCTCGATCGGTTGGTCGCGACCAAGCCGCTCGCGGAGGCACGCAGCGCTCCAACGCTGCGTGCGCTGGCGAGGGCCGTCGTGACGTCGCGCGATGTCGCGAGCGTGCAGCACGTCCTCACGCTTGCGGGTGACGCGACGCGATCGCGTTGGGAACGATTGGCACTCCTCGAGGGCGCGCGTCGTCCGACGGAGCAACGCGGCGGATTCGTCGTCGAGCTCACCGAA
The DNA here is from genome assembly GCA_039934235.1 of bacterium. Taxonomy (GTDB): domain Bacteria; phylum Gemmatimonadota; class Gemmatimonadetes; order Gemmatimonadales; family Gemmatimonadaceae; genus AG11. Next base: position 1,414 of record JBDTMO010000958.1, read on the forward strand.
AAGCCAACGGCCTTGCTCGCCGCGATGGCCGGCAAGGACGCCGCACTCCGTACGCAGGCGACGCTCGTTGCCTCATCGTTGAACTGGCCGGGCAAGAAGGCGACGACTCCTCCGGTAAAGCCGTTTACGCCGGCAGAGCGTGCGCGGTATGCGACTGGGCAGCAGCAATTCCTGACGACGTGCGCAGGCTGTCATCAGGTGCGTGGCACTGGACTCACGGGCGTTGCGAAGCCACTCGTTGGATCTCCGTGGGTGCTTGGTGCACCGGACCGTCTCATTCGCATCGTGCTGCACGGCAAGGAAGGAACGATGCTGATGCCGCCTGTGGGCGCGAACATGTCGAACGACCAGATTGCCGCGATTCTCACGTACATTCGGCGGTCGTGGGGTAACAGTGCGACCGCGGTGGATGCTGCGCTGGTGAGTGAAGTGCGCGGTCTGACGACGGGACGAAACAAGCCGTGGACGGAAGAGGAATTGCAGCGCGCG
>JBDTMO010000959.1:0-1884 GCA_039934235.1 bacterium
TGCTCAACAAGAAGTATCCGTCGTGGCTGTATCCGATCACGCAGGGCGCGACGACCATCTGGGAGCGTTGGGACGGGCAGAAGCCGGACAGCTCGTTTCAGGAAACGAGCATGAATTCGTTCAATCACTACGCGTATGGTGCGATTGGCGATTGGATGGTTCGCGTTGTTGCTGGTCTCGACCTCGACGACTCAGCGCCGGCCTACAAGCATCTCGTCATTCACCCGCAGCCCGGTGGTACGCTCACGTCCGCGCGCGCCGACTTGATGACGCAATACGGCAACGCTGCATCTGGCTGGAAGCTCGAGAGTGGGCGTCTCACGGTTGACGTGCGTGTTCCGGTGAACACACGTGCCACCGTGCGACTTCCGGGCGCAACGCTCGCGCAGGTGATGGAGGGTGTGCGTGCGGTTGCATCCGTGCCTGGCGTTACGTCTGCGACGCAAGACGGCACTGCGGTGGTTGTTGAAGTTGGGTCGGGAGACTACGTCTTCAGTTATCCCAAATAGCGTCCGTCAACCAGAGCGAACCAGGTCGCTCTCCATCCTGAGCGAACCAGGTCGAGAGAGTTGTCATCCTGAGCGAACGAGGTCGAGAGAGTTGTCATCCTGAGCGAACGAAGTGAGTCGAAGGATCTGTACTTCGCGACAAGCAGATCCTTCGACTCACTTCGTTCGCTCAGGATGACACTAAATCCACTTATGCCGGCGCATCCACGACTCGCACACCGTCGTCCACGCGCCGAGGACAGGGTCGGTTGGCGCGAGCCCGAAGCCGTGGCCGCCATACTCGAAGATGTGCATTTCGGCCTTTACGCCATTGTTCCGCAACGCCTGATAGAAGAGCAGCGAATTCTCGACTGGGACAGTCTTGTCGTCCGTGCTGTGCACGAGGAAGGTTGGTGGCGTGTCGCGCGTGACTTGCGTCTCGTTCGACAGCAATCGATCTAACGCGGCATCGGGGTTGGTGCCGAGCAGGTTGGTGCGCGAGCCGCGGTGCGTGATGGAGTCAGCACGCATGGTGATGACCGGATAGAGCAGCAACATGAAGTCGGGACGCGAGCTCACGCGCTCGATTGGGTCACTGTTCGTTGCGGCGCCCGCGTCGTAGTGCGTGCCGGCCGTCGACGCGAGATGACCACCCGCCGAAAAGCCGATGATGCCAAGACGCTGTGGATCGACGCCCCACTCCGTCGCACGCGAGCGCACGGTGCGAATGGCGCGCTGGGCGTCGCCGAGCATGATGGGGTGATGGTACGTCGGCCCAAGGCGATAGCGAACGACAAATGCAGTCACACCGTTGGTTGCCAACCAGTTGGCGACGTCGCTTCCCTCCTTCTCCATCGAGAGATGCTGATACCCGCCTCCGGGGAAGATCACGACGGCGGTGCCATTCGCCTTGCCCACAGGCGGCAGGTACGGCGTCATCTGAGGTTGGTCTTCCGGCTTCGTGCCGAGTGCGCCCGGTGCACCGGCCGCCCATAGTGGAATCGCGGTCTGCGCACGAGCGACAAGAGAGCGCGGGGCGGGGCTCGTTGAGTTGCTCGGTGGTGCTTGAGCGGGAGTACAGGCGAGCGTTACGAGGAGGGCGCAAAGCGCAATGCTCGAGAGGTGCGTCGAAGGGCCCGAGCCGAAAATCAATGGGGCAATCGATCTCATGATTTCTATTTTGCTAAGAGTATTTGTCGGGTTCACCGCAGAGGGACGCAGAAGCGCAGAGGTGCGCTGAGGAAAAGCCAGTGCAGATCCTTCGACTCGCTGCGCTCGCTCAGGATGACAATTGGTGCAGATCCTTCGACTCGCTGCGCTCGCTCAGGATGACAATGGCTTCTCTGCCTTGCTCTGCTCTTCCTCTGCCTTGCTCTGCTCTTCCTCTGCCTTGCTC
>JBDTMO010000960.1:0-1871 GCA_039934235.1 bacterium
TTTGCCAACCCAGCGCCTGCGCCGTCTTCACGATCTGGTAGAGTGAGTCGGGTGACCGGTTGAGCGTGCCGCGAAAATCCGGCATCCCTTTGTACGGCGCGATGGTGTATGCGCTCGGCCCCGTAAAACCTCCGTCGACGTAAACCTTGAGTGCACCAACGCGAAGCCACTCGTCGCCGTCACCAGAGCGCTTGCCGAATGCTCGTAGCGCTGTCTCACCGTTCCAGTGGATCTGCACTGCGGCGCGAGGCAGTTCGCCGGGATGCTCGCGGTAAATGCGCTCCCATTCGGGCCAGTTGTCGATCGTCTCATCTGCCATGATGAGACTCGTGATCCCAAACGACAGTTGGTCTCTGAGTGATTGGAGGAAGCTCGGACGCAATTCATCTGCGGTCGCAACCGGGACGAATTTGTTCACGATATCGGCGCGTTCGCGAATGATGCCGGTGGGCTCACCTGCCGCGTCATGCTCGATCATTCCTGCTGAGGGCTGCGGCGTGTCGCGCGTGATGCCTGCCAAGGTCAGCGCCAACGAGCTCGCAACGGAGCTGTGGTCGCCGGCGCGCGCGAGGATCACTGGATTCTCCTTCGCCACGGCGTCGAGATCCGCCCTGCTCGGCAACCGATGCTCCGCGAAATTGTCCTCGGCCCAACCGTATCCGGTAATCCACTCCTTTGGACCGAGTTGAGCGGCTTTGGCGCGAACCTTGTCCTGCAGCTCACGAATTGAGCGTACGGACGAGAGGTCGATGTACCGCGTTGGCACGCCGCCAATGTGTGTATGCGCGTCGTTGAAGCCCGGCATAAGCATTCGGCCGCGGAGGTCGATCATGCGTGCGGCGCTGTATCGCTTGACGAGACTCTCGTTGCCAATTGCTACGATCACTCCGTCGCGAATGACCACCGCTGTCGCAACATGACTGCCGGCATCCAGCGTGACCACCTTGCCGTGGTGCAGGATGAGATCTGCCGGTTCCGTTGCTTGCAGTGCGGTGGCAACATTGGCGGCGACAAGTTGCATCGCCATGATCGCGAATAGAATCCTGCTGAGCATGAACATGCGGCGGAAGTTCCGGCGGTGTAGAGCTGTCCGCTAGAGAGTGCCCGTCATTGTCGGCAGGAGCGAGCGGCCGGTCTGCACGCGCACACTCCAATTGCAACTGCAACCGGTACTGCGGGCAACCGTGCCTGCAACTGCAACTGCAACTGCCTATCGCGGATTGCGCGGAAACAGCGCGGATACTGCTGTTGGTTTATCCGCGCATTTCCGCGCGTTTCCGCGGGATCCGCGATCAAGCAGTTGCTGTTTTCAAGCCTCCAAGGGCAGCTGGCACAGTCTGCGACTGCAACGACGCGTCGCGCGTCCAACAGGCGCGTCCTGAAGAATCACTCGACGCCTCACGCGTCGCGCCAGCATTTCCATCCATTTCCACCAACGCGGACGCAATCGCGTGCTTCGATACTACATCACGTACCGTCACGCAGTCCGATTGCTGCGCGCTCGCCATGGTCGCAATGCCGATGGAACCGACGGCGAACAACAGGTGAATTCCGGAGCGCATACGTCCTCCGTGTTTTCAGCTGGCGTTTGGACGCAAATTCTCGCGCAACAAGGTATGCATGTCTCTACCCGCTTACTCTGGCCGCCGTCGCGTTCCGTTGCGCCACATGCGACAAGGGCGTGACGACACACTGTCGTCACGCCCTATGCTCCAAGCCATGCTCACGTGCGCCGAAGAACGGCGATTACACCGCCGACGCGTGCTCCGTTACGACACGCACAACGTCGTCCACCACTTGAAGGAACCCACCCTCCACCTGAAAACGCTTTCCCTCACCGCCAAGCCGCAATTCGCCCTTGCCAAGCAGCG
>JBDTMO010000961.1:0-1851 GCA_039934235.1 bacterium
GACGGCGTCGTGTCAGGTCGGGTGTCGAGCATCGATCCGGCGTCGCGCGGTGGGACGGTGACGGTGGAGATCGCGCTCGAGGGCCCGCTGCCGAAAGGCGCCCGCTCCGACCTCGCCGTCGACGGCGCAATTGAAATCGAACGCCTGCCCAAGGTGATGCATCTCGGACGACCTGCCTACGGCGCGGCGGAAAGCGTCATCCGTCTGTTCAGGGTAATTCCGAACACGGGTGACGCCATCCGCGTGGACGTGAACGTCGGCAAGGCGTCAGTCAACGAGATCGTGATCCGCCGCGGACTCGCGAAGGGGGACAGCATCATCATTTCGGACATGTCGCAACTGTTGACCGACGCACGGGTGCGTCTCAAGTGAGCTACGAGGTGCAGATCCTTCGACTCGCTGCGCTCGCTCAGGATGACAACAGTGCAGATCCTTCGACTCGCTGCGCTCGCTCAGGATGACAGACAGTGCTCCGCTCGCTCACGATGACACACAGTGCAGATCGTTCGATCACGATGACAACGGAACTGATCCAGCTCTCGGCGCTGAGCAAGGTTTTTCAGACCGATGAGATAGAGACGCATGCGCTGCACGACATCGAGCTGACCGTGAATGCCGGGGAGTACGTTGCCATCGCCGGCCCATCCGGCTGCGGCAAGTCCACGCTACTCTCGATCCTTGGACTGCTCGATTCACCGTCATCCGGCGCGTATACGCTTGCCGGCGAACGCGTCGCGCAATTGTCCGCAAGCGAGCAGGCGCGCATTCGCAACAAGCAGATTGGCTTCGTCTTCCAGGCGTTCAACCTGATCGGCGATCTCTCCGTCTACGAGAACGTCGAGCTGCCGCTGACGTATCGCGGCATGAGCGAGACGGAGCGAAAGCGGCGTGTGATGTCGGCGCTCGACCGCGTGGGCATGACGCACCGGAAGAACCACTTTCCGGCGCAGCTGTCTGGCGGACAACAGCAGCGAGTGGCTGTAGCACGAGCAGTGGCGGGCGATCCGCTTATCCTGCTGGCCGACGAGCCGACGGGAAATCTCGACTCGGTGAACGGCGAGGCGGTGATGGAGCTGTTACGCGCGCTGCATGCCCAGGGCGCAACGATCTGCATGGTGACGCACGACGCTCGCTACGAAGTGCAGGCCGATCGGACAGTCAACATGTTCGACGGCCGAGTGGTGCCGGGTGAAGCGTAGGCATTATTTGAGCCGCGCCATGTGGTACACTCGCGTCTTGGGTGGCGCGTTCGGAACCGCATTCACAATGATGGCTGTCCATGTGTTGTCGTCATCTCGGCGCCATGTCCACGCGAGATCGCGATTCTTCCGCGAGCTAAACGTCACGCTTCCGGGTGACACGTTGGTGGCGGCTGCGTCTGGGCTCGTGAGACTGTCGCCGTGAAGGACGTAGCGTGTTGAATCCGCTGCGCCTTTGAGCGTCGAATCCTTGAAGCTTTCGACGACGAGCGTCGAATCGCCAACGAGTGAGTAGCGCTCGAAGAACGGCGCCTGCACGGTGCCCTGCGCGCCCGCACCGCGGAACGACCCGACGATCCAGCGCAGGTCGGTGAGCGCAGTGTGAGGAGCAACGCCCGCCGCGGTTGGTGGCACGACCACCGTTTGCGCGGTGTCGGCCTTTGGCGACTCCTTGCCGCATGCAGTGAGCGTAAGGACGACGCCAAGGGACAGGATCGAGCGGGACACGTTCTGCATGGCGGTACTCCGATGAGTGCCGAGAGGTGTGAGTCGCGAAGCTCGGACATGAAGACATAGCCTACTACAGGAAGTGTAAGCTGCAACTCCCGTCCAGAGCGCACTCGAAAAACCGCAGAGGGACGCAGAGGAGCAG
>JBDTMO010000962.1:0-1844 GCA_039934235.1 bacterium
AGGCGAACGTTCGGCATGGTATAGAACAGTACCCCGCCAGGCCCGATTTGGTCAGTAATTTGTCATCCTGAGCGAGCGCAGCGAGTCGAAGGATCTGCACTTCTCACTTCGCGACAACTTGTTATCGGACAACGATCTCATCGGCGAACAGCCACGAAGGGCTTCCCGCGCCGGAATGCCAGGAGGGCAGGGGACCGGCGTTCTTGCCAACCACCCGAATGAAACGCGCCTGCACACCCGTCGACTCGGTTTCGAACGTGTGCAACATCGCAGGAATAACGCTGTTCGCGGGAACGGGCTTCGTGACCGTCGGCACGCTGCGCCATGTGGCGCGATCGTCGGAGACGAAAAACTCCACACTCGCCGGGAAGACAATCCACGATCGCACATTCTGCAAGAAAGTGACGCGCACTCCGTTTATGGCTTGGACGGACTCGAGGTCCAGCACGACGTCGACGTCCTTGCCCCACCACCCCTGCCACAATCCATCCGCATGGTCAATGCTGCCCGCGAGACCATCGGTGAGATTCCACGTGCCCGTGCCTGGATACTGGCGTTGCGGCGCAACTGCGGCCGTTGTGGTCTTGCCAAGTGCCTTGTTTCGAACGAGCGTGACGATACGCTCCGAAAGAATTGGCGCGCCGCTGTAAAACGGCTGCAGCCGCTGCGCACCTTCACCGGTAAGGGCAGCAGAGTCAGCAATCAGTGGCGACGCTAATGTGGGTGCCGAGCCGTCCGAAGTACCGCGCAGGGTGACGCCGGGCACGCCAAAGTCGGTACGCACACGCGAGACTTTCGCGACGGAATCGTACTGAATGTGGACGTTCGCGATTTCGCGGTCCAACGGCCCGACTGCCACACCCATGGCGCGTAAGCGCGGGAGCTGGTCGCTGTCGAGGCGCGCACGAAACGACGCGAGGTCCTTCTGCGCGTCGCTCCAAAGCACTTCGGCCAGCGCCAACATGCGCGGAAACGCCATGAGGTCGAGCGTTGCGGCCGACGTAATGCCCTCGCTCCAGAGCGCGGCCTCTCCGCCGAGCACGCGCTTGGCCGTGACGCTATCGAGGCCGGGTGGCATGGGCTCGAATTGGTACGCCTGGTCGAGCGTCAACTCGCGCGCGGTGCGATTGAAATACGTTCCCGATACTGGTGAGGCGATGGCGTCGTGCCCCGCCAGGACGGCCTTGCGCGTAAAGCTCGTGTCTTCCCACGCGTGCACGGTCGTCGATGCCGGGAGCCCAACCTGCAGCACCTCGTTCCATCCAATGATCCTGCGGCCGCGCATGGCGAGGTAGTCGCCGATGCGCCGCACAAACCAACTCTGCAGCTCATTCTCGTTTGCAAGGCCCTGACGGAAAATCAGGTCCTGACACGACGTGCAGTTCTTCCATTGTTCCTTGGGCACCTCGTCGCCGCCGATGTGGATGTAGCGCGAGGGAAACAGCGCCATCACTTCGTCGAGGACGTTGGTGAGGAACTCGAAGGTGCGCTCATTGCCGGCGCAGTAGATGTCGGAGAACACACCCCATTGCGTGGCGACGTCGATTGGCTGACCCGTACATCCGAGTTCCGGATAGGCCGCGAGCGCGGCGCTGGAGTGACCAGGCATTTCGATTTCGGGCACGACGGTGACACCACGCAGCCGCGCGAATTCCACGACGTCGCGTATTTCGCGCTGTGTGTAGAATCCGCCATAGCGCGAACCATCAGCGTCCGTACGCCACGCGCCGACGCTCGTCAGCCTGGGATACCGGCGGATGTCAATGCGCCATCCTTGATCTTCCGTTAGATGCCAGTGGAAGACGTTCATCTTGTAGCGCGAGAGCAGGTCGATGTGCTTTTCG
>JBDTMO010000963.1:0-1843 GCA_039934235.1 bacterium
CGCCGGTCTCTGACGACCGGCGCCGCTAATCCTGCTTGCTGTTCAGCAGGACGATGACGGGCCCGCCATTCGCGTTGATGCCGAACCTGTTCTGCGCATCCGCGATGTTGAGGTATCGCACCTCGTACAACAACGTCGGATTGATCGTCGCGAGCTCACCGACCGGGCGCAATGGGCCATAGTCCAATGAGAACTGCACGCTGCCCGCGGTGGCGTTGGAGAAGCTCTGCGGACCACTCGTTCGGAAGAAGGCCGGTCGCAGATAGCGGATCGCCTTCAGCGCATCCATGCTCGCGATGACCGGGCTCTGCATTTCTTCGCGGCTGATCACGTTCGGGTCTCCGCGCTGCACGTTGGTTCCGGGCGCGGTGGAACGTGCGCACGAGGAAGCGACGACGAGCAATGCGACGAGACAACTTCGTAGAGCGACCATGAGGTACCTCACTCCCGGAGGGATGTGGTGGTCATCCTGCGTGGCAAACTGCGCTGTATGTTCCCACGGCACAAGGGACGCCGCGACGCCGTCAGGCCTCGAGCATCCAGGCGACCCCTCTTCGAGCTCACTTCGTGTCCGACATTCCACGTCTCCGCCTTTACGCGCAACGCATCGCGCAGCCTGAAGTGACGACGGCCGAGTTCATCGTCACGCATCTCGGCGCAATGCAGGCGCAGGACTATCCGGGTGCCCTGTGGTCAATTGCGCTTCGCATCGCCGGCGCAACGCGTGGCGACGTCGAACGCGCCATCGCCGAACGGACGGTCATCCGCACCTGGCCGATGCGAGGCACACTGCACTTCGTCCCAGCCGTGGATGCCCGCTGGATGCTCGAGCTCATGACGCCGCGAATCATGAAGGGGTCGGCGGGGCGCCATCGACAGCTCGAGCTCGACGACGCGACGTTTCGTCGCAGCCGATCGCTCATCGAAGAGGCGCTGACGCGCGAGCCGGTGCTCACACGATCGGCATTGTTCGCGGCGCTCGAAGCGGGGAAGGTCTCGACGCTCGGGCAACGCGGTATTCATATCCTCCAGCGGCTCTGCATGGAGCGGATGCTGTGCCATGGTCCGCACTCGGAAAAGCAATCGACGTTCGTGCTGTTCGACCAATGGATTCCCGACGCACGTCAGCTCGCTCGCGAGGATGCGTTACGGACGATGGCCGAGCGATTCTTCGTGAGTCACGGACCTGCAACGGTGCGCGACTTCAGCTGGTGGACGGGACTCACTGTGGTTGACGCGAAGCGGGGCCTTGCCATGGCGCAGCCGGTGCTCGAGCGAGTGGTCGTCGATAGCGTGGAGCTGTGGATGTCCAACTCACTGGCGCTGCCGAGCGTAGACGAACGGCGCGCGCATGCGCTCTCGGGTTTCGACGAGTTCATGCTCGGCTACAAGGACCGGAGTGCGGCGCTCGCGCCACGCTACGCCGAGCGGATCGTGCCCGGCGCGAACGGGGTGTTCCTGTCGACGCTCGTGCTCGACGGACAGGTGCGTGGCACGTGGCGGCGAACCACGCGCGCAAAGTCGGTGGAGATCGACGCGATCCCGTTCAACCGGCTCAAGGCGCCGGAGAAGCAGGCGTTCGTCGATGCGCTCCACCGCTATGCGGCGTTTCTCGGGGCTCCGGTGAACATCACCTGGGCGTGATCGTCATCCGGAGCGATCGACATCGCTACTTCGGGAAGATCACCGGGAAGACGATGTCCGTCGTGAAGATGCACCGATCGTTGTGCCCGCACTCGGGAACGATGATCGCGCTCGCCTTGGCGCCGAGCGAGTCCGTCACGTATTTGTAGAACGCCTCGCCGCGGGCACGTCGTGTCGGGCCCTGCGCCATCGCGCTCGG
>JBDTMO010000964.1:0-1840 GCA_039934235.1 bacterium
ATGATGGAGTTGAGCGGCGTGCGCAGCTCGTGGCTCATGCGCGCGAGAAAATCGCTCTTCGCGCGACTGGCCGCCTCAGCTGCATCGCGCGCGACGATGAGCTCGTACTCGACGTGCTTGCGCGCCGTGATATCGCGAAAGTTCACCACCGCACCCGACAGCCGACCGTTCTCGCGCACCGGCGATGCGACATACTCCACCTGCATGTCGCTGCCGTCCTTGCGCCACATCACTTCGTCACTCACCTCGCACGGAATGCCTTCAACCGCGGCGCGATGAATGGGACACTCCGATGCTGGATACGGCGACCCATCGGGCCGAGTGTAATGCGTCCGGTCGTGCATGTTCTGCCCGATGAGCTCCTCGGGACCATAGCCCAGCATGTCCGAGCCGCGCTTGTTGACGAACGTGATCATGCCGCGCGCGTCGAGACCGAAGATTCCCTCTCCTGATGCGTCGAGCAGCTGCCGGATATTCGTCGCGAGTCGTTGTCGTTCCTCATTCGCCGCTCGGCGCTCGGTGACGTCGCGCAGCGTGCCCATCGTGCCTTCCACCTCGCCCGTGTCGCCCCGCACGAAATGTGTGCTCGCCTCGACCCATCGATAGCCACCGTTCCGGTGGAAGTACCGCACTTCGACGAGGCTCGTCTCGACTGTCCCCGCGGCGAGTGGTCCTAACGCGTCGAGGAGCACGGCGCGGTCAGACGGATGGACGTACGACAGATAGCTCGTGCCGAGACTCGTCTCGACTGGATTGCCGGTGAGTCGCGTCCACGCGTTGTTGAGGAACGTCCACATCCCGGCGGCATCGGTGCGGAAGAAGACGTCCTGTAACTGCTCGATGGCCGAGCGGTACTTCTCTTCGCTGAGTGCCAGCGCCTGGGCGGCGGCTTCGCGCTCGGTGATGTCGTGGACGAGCACCATGCGCGCCGGTCGCCCGAGCCACTCGATCGGATAGGAGCTGATTTCCACGTGGCGACGGCGGCCGGCCTTGGTGCGGTGCACGGATTCCGCATGGTGTCGTTCCGCGCCCTGGGTGGTCGCGAGCATCTCGTCCAGGGGTCCCTGATCGGATGGCGGCCGGATGTCACGGATGGTCAATGCGAGGAACTCCTCGCGCGACCATCCATAGCTCCGCACCGCTGCGTCGTTCACCTCCAGAAAGCGGAGGGTCTGTCGATCATAGACCCAGGCAGGCTGAGGCGAGAGCACGAACAACGGCCGATAGCGTTCATCGGCTGAGAAAACGGACGTGGCTTCGGAGGAGATTTCGGAGTCCATCGCTGGAGATCGTCGTACGGCGCGTGACTATCTTGTAGTCACGCCGCTTTGCGCGCGAGTGGCAATGCGTGCGATTCCCATTCCACAGATTGAATTCCAATGCCTGTCGTCCCTTTTGAAAGCCTGCCCGATGCCTCTCGCGTCTGGGTGTTCGGTAGCGATAAGCCTCTCAGCGACGAGGGCACGAAGGCGTTGCTGGATGGGGTAGATCACCATCTGGAGGATTGGAAGGCGCACGGCGCCCCGCTGACCGTGTCGCGCGAGTGGCGCGACGGACGCTTTCTCGTCGTCGCCGTGGACCAGAGTACGGCTGGCGCAACGGGCTGCTCGATTGACGGTTTGTTTCGGGTGCTGCAGCAACTTGAACGAGAGGTTGGTGCCAGCCTCGTCGGCGGCGGACGGGTGTTCTATCGCGACGATCACGCCGTGGTGCAGTCGACGTCGCGCGCTGAAATTGCGACGCTTGCCGGGACCGCGGTGATCACCAAGGACACTGTGGTGTTCGACACGGCGCTCACCGACTTGGGCACGTTCCGCGCGTGCTTCGAGCGTCGCGCGAA
>JBDTMO010000965.1:0-1836 GCA_039934235.1 bacterium
CGAATCGCGCAATGCGCCCAGCTCGCGAGGATTTGCGCGGCCTGCCGCGGCGCGCGCGGCGAGCCGCTCGATGTCGCGCACGCCGTCGAGCGCGTCGCGCAATTCGCCCCGGCCCCGACTGGAGGTAACGAGCGCCTCCACGGCGTCCAGGCGGGCTTCGATCCGCGCGGGGTCTCGTAGCGGAGAAAGAATCCAGTGACGAAGTCTCGCACCAAACTCTGGGAGCCGAACGAGATAGCCAGACCGACGACTCCCGCGCTCGCCAACAGGGGCGAAATGTTGAAGTCGAGCTGATTGAGCACCATGAGCACGCCCACAATCGTGAGGACGGCTCGACCCAGATTGCGAACGAGTTTGGCAGATGTACGGGCGCGCTGTTCGCGTGCGGTATGCAAGTGGTCGTGCCCGATACTTCCCCAATTCTCGATGCGGCGGGAGACGAAGCGGATGAAATACCACAGCGCCAGAATCGAGACGAGTACGCCGCCGACATCGATGGCTTTATCCACCGCGTAGTCGACTCCGCTTCTCCGCCATTCGGCAAGAGTCCTGGGCCGATGGTCGGCGACAGAAGGCGATGTCTGTGCGAAGGTGAGCGCGGGAGGCATGGCGGCAAGCTAGGGACCCACGCACACGACGGTCAACGGATGACGGCGCCTCCAGGCACCGAGAGCGTGCGCTCGGCAACTCTTCGCACGGCGATTCGTGTGAGCGGTGAGAGACGCCCGTCGCGTAGCAGCATGACGCGGTCGACCAAGTGATGTACGCTGGCCACGTCTCGCGAAGCGATGATGGAGGCGCCGCACCAGTCGCGTTGAAGCGCCGTCACGTCCGCGGCCTCGACCAGGAGCAGCGTAGCGGCCGTCATGCGGCCGACCGATTCAGCACGCTCGTACGGAGCGGCGAAGCAGGCGCGGATTGGCAGGCTTACGTCGATGCGCCCTGCGTCGCCACGGCGTACGCCGGCGATGCATTGCAGGAGCGTGCTCTTGCCTGAGCCACGAGAACCGACGATTGCTACCCGTTCACCGAGATCAACCTGAAGCGAGCAGCCACGCAGCACCCACACGCGCACCGAGCAACCGCGCACGCCGGCGGAATAGCTTTTCCAGAGGTTGTCGATGCGAAGCGCGGAGGTCATGGCGCACAATGCCATCGACGCTCCGCCAATGCGTCATCGAATCGCCGCAGTGAAGGTGCGAATTACTGCGAGCTGTGATGGAGCGGATCCTTCGACTCGCTCCGCTCGCTCAGGATGACAGCGGGTCGCCACGCTCGCTTCAGGATGAAAACTCAGCGGGGCCGGGCGTGATGAAACGACGCAATTGCATCGGCGAGAGGGTCCGGTCCGAATCGCACGGTATCCGTGGTAGGCAGGCCTGTTTCACGCTGGACGGTTTCGACCGCGCGATGCGCTGAGTCTTCGTCGAGGTCGTATGTGTTGAGCGAGACAGCGATGACAGGCGCTGGTCGCAGCGGCGCCGCGGCGTTTTCGCTGAGACGGATGAAATCCACGAGCGGCGGAATCTTGACCCAGTCGCAACGGTTGATCGCGGTTCGCGATGGTTGTGCGCACATCACCTGTGCGTGGGGCAGCGATCCGTGGAGCAATCCGTAGGTAACGCCCGAGTAGCTCGGGTGAATGATCGAGCCCTGTCCCTCTACCAGCACGAGATCGGCGCCCACTGCGCATTCGATCACGAGCTTTTCGGCAGCACCGGCGATGAAGTCGGCAACGACGGCGTCGATACCAACGCCGCGTCCTTCGATCAGGATACCCGTCTGCCCCGTTGCCGCGAAGATCGTGCCGATGCCGTGCGCGCGCAGCGCGCCGAG
>JBDTMO010000966.1:0-1832 GCA_039934235.1 bacterium
CACGAAGACCGCCTGCGCACACCGATGCGCCGAGTCGGTCCCAAGGGCAGCGGACAGTTCGAGCCGATCACGTGGGACCAAGCGCTCGACGAAATCGCCGCGCGCCTTGGCGACATCGCGCGTTCGAACGATGGGCCGCAGGCAATCCTTCCGTATTCATACGCCGGCACGATGGGACTCGTGCAAGGCTCATCGATGGATCGGCGCTTCTTCCATCTTCTTGGCGCATCGAAGCTCGATCGCACGATTTGCTCGATGGCCGGAACCATTGGCATGCGCATGACGGTGGGCGCAAACGTCGGGGCCGACGGTGAAGGCGTGCCTGAGAGTGATCTCGTGTTGCTCTGGGGCACGAATACCCTCACGGCAAATCCGCATCTCTGGCCATTCATCCTGAAGGCACGCGAGCGCGGTGCACCCATCATCTGCATCGATCCCATCCAGACCCGCACCGCGTTGCAGTGCGACGAATGGTTGCCCATCCGCCCAGGCTCCGACGCTGCGCTCGCGTTGGGAATGATGCATGTCATATTCGCGCGCGGCCTCGAGGACAAGGACTACCTCGAGCAGCACACACTCGGCCACGAGGCGATGCGGGAACGAGCCGCGGAATGGACGCCAGCGCGCACTGCGGCCGTGACCGGGCTCTCCGAGGACGTGATCGTCTCGCTCGCCGAACGATTCGGCCGCGCAAAGGCTGCCTTCATTCGTGTGAACTACGGTTTGCAGCGGCACGCTGGCGGCGGCATGGCGGTTCGTACCATCGCGTGTCTTCCCGCGGTCACGGGACATTGGCGTCGCGCCGGGGGCGGCGTGCAGCTGTCGACGTCGGCGAACTTCATGTTCAACAAGGCAGCGCTCGAACGCCCAGACCTTGGGCCACCGGCACGCACGATCAACATGATCCGGCTCGGCGACGCCCTCACGTTGCCAGACGCGGGCGTCGGCGGACCGCCGGTGAAGGCGTTGATCGTGTACAACAGCAATCCTGCCGCAGTCGCGCCCGATCGGAATGCCGTGCTTCGCGGATTGGCGCGCGAGGATTTGTTCACCGTAGTACTCGAGCACTTCCAGACTGACACGGCCGATTGGGCCGACATCGTCTTACCGGCAACGACGCAGCTGGAGCACTGGGACATCCATCTCGCGTACGGCCATCACTACGTCACGCTCAATCGTCCTGCCATTGCGCCTGTTGGGGACGCAAAGCCCAACAGCGAGATCTTCCGGCTTGTCGCGGCGCGCATGGGCATGCGCGATCCGATGATGGCCGATGACGATCTCACGCTCATTCGTCAGGCGCTCGACACGCAGTCGCCGCGGCTCGAGGGCGTGACGCTCGACGCATTGCTCGAGCGCGGCTGGACACGTCTCAATGTGCCAACGCCTTTTCTTCCGTATGCCGAAGGCAATTTCCCGACGCCGAGTGGCAAGTGTGAGTTCTATTCGTCGCGTCTGGCTGAGCTGGGGCTTGATCCAGTGCCCACCTACATCCCGCCGTATGAGTCGGTGGAGCGCGATCCGGATCTCGTGGCGCGCTATCCGCTCACGCTGATCTCTTCACCAGCGCACACGTTTCTCAACTCGACGTTCGTGAACCTGACGTCACTGAGGCGGCAGACGAAGGAGCCTGAAGTGTTGCTCCATCCGGCGGACGCTGAGCGTCGTGCGATTGTGGTGGGCGCGATGGTGACGGTGCACAACGACCGCGGCGCGTTTCAGGCGAAAGCGCGCGTTGAGCCATCCATTCGCGAGGGTGTCGTGTGGGCGCCGTCGATCTGGTGGGGCAAGCTCGCGGACGATGGCGCGAATGCGAATCAGACGACGTCGCA
>JBDTMO010000967.1:0-1820 GCA_039934235.1 bacterium
GTCGTCGTGGACAAGCCGTTCGCCGGCACGGCAGCACAAGCGCGCGAGCTGCATGCACTCGCCGCCAGCGTCGGAAAGCTCGCCATGCCGTTCCAGAATCGTCGCTGGGACGGGGACTTTCTCACCCTGCGCAAACTCCTCCGCGACGACACGCTCGGCAAGATCTTTCGCTTTGAATCGCGCTTCGACCGCTGGCGTCCCACACCGAAGCCAGGCTGGTGCCGCGCCGACGGGCAGGAGCGCGCTGAGAATATCGTGCACGACATCGGCACGCATCTCATCGATCAGGCGCTGGTGCTGTTCGGTCCGGCGGTGAGTGTGTACGCCGAGTTGATGCAACGTCACGCGGGCGTGGTCACTTCGGATGATGGGTTTGTCGCGCTGACGCACGCGAGCGGCGTGAGCTCGCATCTGTACATGAGCGCGATGGCCGGACAGCCGGGCCCGCGCATGAGTGTGTTCGGTTCGCGCGCCGCATACATGAAGCACGGCCTCGATGTGCAGGAGGATGCGTTGCGCTCCGGCATGCGTCCGGGCGACGCGCACTATGGCGAGGAACCCACCGAACGATGGGGCACGATCGCTGGCCCGGGCATCAGTGAGCGCGTGCCGACCGTCAACGGAGCATATCCGGAGTTTTACAAGGGCGTTGCCAGCGCCATTCGAGATGGCGCGCCGCCGCCGGTGCCCGTCGCGGACGTCATTGCAGGGCTCGAGATCGTCGAAGCGGCGTTCGAATCGCACGAGCGCAGAGCGGTCGTGTCACTATGACCAGCACGCTGACTCGACAATTCACGCGCCGGCTTGCGCTGACATTCGCATTTCTGTGTCCGCTCTCCGGCACTATGAACGCGCAGCAAGCCAAGCCGGACACCGCGGCGAAGAAAGAACCGCCACCCATTGCCGACAACAGCTTTCTCGTCGAAGAGGCGTACAATCAGGAATACGGCGTCGTGCAGCACATCAACACCTTCCAGCGCACGCGAGATGGCGATTGGGCGTACAGCTTTACGCAGGAGTGGCCCGCGCCGGGCCAGCGACATCAGCTGAGCTATACGATTCCGGTAAATCATTTCAACGGAGCCGGCACGGGCATCGGCGACGTCGCGCTCAACTATCGTCTCCAACTCATCGGCAAGGATGAAGAGGCGTTGTGGTTTTCGCCGCGCCTGAGCCTGCTCCTTCCCACTGGCGACGCGAAGGCTGGTCGGGGAGCGGGCGGGCCCGGTGTGGAGCTGTTCTTTCCCGTGAGCTATGCGATCAGCGACGCCATCGTGACGCACTGGAATGCCGGTGGAAGCATCATCAACGGCGAGAATGCGAGCGGCGTAAAGGGGACGACGCGCAACCTCCGCGGCGGGGCGAGCGCGATCTGGCTCGTGGCGCCGACGTTCAATCTCATGTTCGAGGCTGTCGCTGGTCGTTTCGAGTCGGTTGGCCCGACAGGGAAACGTGACTCCGAGAATAGCGTCGTGCTCTCGCCCGGTGCGCGTTTCGCCTTCAACTTTGCGTCCGGATTGCAGATTGTGCCGGGCATCGCGTTTCCCATTGGAGTCGGGCCGAATTCGGGACAGCGCGACGTGCTGCTGTATCTCAGTTTTGAGCACCCGTTCCGCAAGGAACCGTAGTTAGGACAAAAGTTCACACCTCACCGGAGACTTCAATGCGCTCCTGGAAATCCGCTGTCGCCCCGCTGTTTGCCGTCGCCACTTTCGCCACCCTCGCCGCCGCGCAGACCGCACGTTCGCCGGTCGCGCAGCAGTCCGACGCGAAGATGTGGCAGACGCCCTGGGACAAGACGCGTCCCCGTGATCCATTCG
>JBDTMO010000968.1:0-1816 GCA_039934235.1 bacterium
TTCGTGAATCACACTGGTCGGATGTGGAAACATGCCGAACAGCATTTCACGGGTGATCGGGCCGGGCTGGATTGTGACGCCGAAACCCAAACCGGGGAGAAACGCCACATCCGCGTTCCCTTCACGCCGCAAAATCTCCGCGGCGAGAACGTCAACCGGGCTCTCCGATTTGTACTGTCGGCCGAGACGTTCGGCCGCGACGCCAATCACCGCGCGCATGGTGTCGAGGAACGGAGCGCGCAGGCTGTCGAGCACGTGTGTAAAGAGTGGATCCGGCGCGTACTCGTCAGCATACAGCTCCTTCACGCTTCCTGTCACACCCGACACTCGGCCGTCAGCCACGCGAACGGTCAATTCCCCGAGCGCCGACGCGTCCGAGAGCGCCTGGACGATCCAGGTGCCGGCGACGCGCCTGGGTGGTGCGATGCGGTCGTGGGAGTGTCCGCCGATGATGATGTCGATGCCGGGCACGCGGGCGGCCAACACGCTGTCGACGGTCGTGCCCTGATGTGAAACGACGACGATGATGTCCGCGCGCGCGCGCAGCGCCGGAACGGCCGCCCGCGCGGTTTCGACGCCGTTGACGAACTTCAGTCCGCGCGTGTTGTCCTTGTTGCCCGTTTGGTCGGTGTTGTGGTATCCGATGGCGAGCAACCCAACTCGTACGCCGCCCACCGTTACGACGAGCGATGGATCTCCGAGAAATGGAGCTCGCGTCGCCGTGTCGATCGCGTTCGCCGCGCGCATTGGAAAGTGCGCGAGCTGTTGGAGCTCGCGAGTCCTGGCGAGCGTGTATTCGAAGTCATGATTGCCAAGCGCCATGAACGAATAGTCGAGCATGTTCATCATGTGCACGGTGGCCGCGCCGCGCGTGAGGTTGGCGAGGAGGCCATCACCGAAGGTGTCTCCGGCGTCGACGAGGAGCACACTTCCGGCGGGGTGATTGCCGCGCGCGCGTGCGACGGCGGTGGCGAGTCGCGCGAACCCGCCAATGGTGCCGTGGCGCGGGTACTCCTGGTACGGGCGGCCGCTGTCACCGGTCTGCGCTGTCGCGTCGCCCGTGTCGACGACGAATTCCTGGAGGTCGCCGTGGATATCGTTGGTGTGCAGGATGGTGAAGGTGCCGGAGGCTCGTCCTGCCGAAACGTCTCCGGCCATGCGCGGTGTCTGGCCGCTCGAACAGCCCAGCGCCAGGGCCACGATGGCTCCTAAGACAGATGTGGCTGGGACGATCGAGCGCAAGGGTTACCTCGTGTCTCTTGAAAGGAGCGACGGACGGCTAGGCGTCCCTTGACTGGAAAACAGAACGGCCTCGAAAGCTATCCGAGGCCGCCGCAGTATCCATTGCCGATATCGTGGTGACAGAGGCGGGGCGGCAGGACGGGAATCCGCCATGCCCTGGTTAACAGAGGATCCCGCCGCCATGAACCTGCGGTCCAGGCATCTACGCCGCCGATGGCAATGCCAACCACTCCGCGAGCATTCGTGCGGCCACATCGAATTGCAGCGTTTCGATCTGCACGCGCACGGTAGCGAATAGCTGCTCGCCCATCCGACTTCGAAGGTGCGTCGAGATGTCCCGAAAGTGGTCGAGCGCGTCGAGATTCTGTTCCAGCAGTTGCGTGACGAGCCCCTGCACTTCGAACGTGAGCGCTCCGGATCGCATGCGATCATCCGGACCAGCTGCCTCGTCGATGCGATCGGACACATTTCGCAGCGCCTCCTCGAAGCTCGAGCGCAGTTCATCAAACATCCGCGCGATGGATGCCACGAGCTCGGCCGCGCGCGCACCGTCGTTTTCCATGCACGCATGCTC
>JBDTMO010000969.1:0-1816 GCA_039934235.1 bacterium
TTTCCTCGAGCGACAGATGCGCGTGATCCAGGTAGTACGCATCCATATCAATGAAGGCGACGGACGCATCCCCGAGTGCCGCGGCGACATTGCGTGCGACAGTGCTCTTGCCCGATCCCGTTCCTCCAGCCACGCCGATGACGAGTGGTTTCATGCGAGCAGCCTCGGCGGCGTTCCGCGGCCCATGCTCGAAAAGTCGCCGGACAGAGGGGGGCTGCGCAGGGGCAATACTGTCACGGTCATGTATTAGTCTGCTGAAAGTGGCGAGCCAGCAACTGAATTGTCATCCCGCACGAGCAAACGCGAGTGTCGGGATCTATCGCCGCGGCGCCCGACGCGAACGGTGGCGCACGGACGGGAGATCCCGACACTCGCTACGCTCGTGCGGGATGACACAGGCGCCCCACGCTCACGCAGTAGTGTGACGGGAAACGCCAATGCCGTCAACCAACCGCGTCCTCCCCGGGCTGGGTACCGCCGACTAGCTTTTGCCCCATGCGGAACAGTCCCTTTCTCGCCGCCGCGGCGCTCAGTGTCGCGGCTGGTTGCGTCCCAATATTCTCGGCGCTTGCTGCGCCGCAGACCTACGACCTGGTCGTCGCGGCCACGACCGACGTTCACGGCCGAGTTCGCGGTTGGAACTACGAATCCAACCGGCCGGATACGGTTCGGGGATTGGCGCGCGCGGCCACGATCGTGGATTCCGTGCGTCGCGCGGCGCCGGGTCGCGTCGTCCTGCTCGATGCGGGCGATCTGCTGCAGGGAAATTCGCTGACGTACGTGGCGGCGCGAGTGTCGCCAGCCGATGCGCCGCATCCGGTCATGGCCGCCATGAACGCCATGCAATACGACGCAGCGGCGATCGGGAATCACGAGTTCAACTACGGGCTTCCGTTTCTGGACCGGGCAATAACGCAAGCGAAGTTTCCGTTTCTCGCGGCGAACGCGTATCGCGCAGACGGAATGCACGGCTTCAAGGCCTGGACGATGGTCACGCGCGGCGACGTGAAGATCGGCATTGTCGGCGCGACGACGCCGGGATCCATGGTATGGGACCGCGACAACCTCAAGGACCGGCTCGTCATTCGCGACATTGTGCCTGCCGTGCGCACGGCGGTTGCCGAGGCGCGCCAAGCGGGCGCTGACGTCGTGCTGGTGACGATGCATTCCGGCCTGGATGGTGAGGCAAGCTACGATACCGCCACGAGTCGTTTGCCGAGTGAGAATGTGGCGGCTCGCGTCGCGCGCGAAGTGCCCGGGATCGACGCGATTGTGTTCGGGCACTCGCACAAGGAAGTTGGCGAGTTGTTCATCAACGGCGTGTTGCTGATGCAGCCGCAGAATTGGGCGACGAGCGTTGCGATCGCGCATCTCTCGCTCGCGCAGACCGATGGGCGCTGGCATGTGCTGGCGAAGGGGTCGAGTGTCGTGCAGTCGGCGCATCACGCAGAGCTGCCTGCGGTTGTGGCGGCGATGGACGCGTCGCATGCGGCGACCATGAAGTGGGTGACGGAGCCCATTGGCCGAACACCTGTTGCCTGGCGCGCCGACTCAGCGCGCGTGACCGATACACCGCTCATCGATTTCATACTCGAAGTGGAGCGCAAGGCGGCGGGCGCAGACCTGTCGTCCACCGCGGCGTTCTCGCTGGACGCGACGCTCGACTCAGGTGCGATAACTGCTGCGCGGATGCAGGCACTTTATCCATACGACAATACGCTCCGCGCCATTCGCAGTTCCGGCGCGCAGCTCCGCGAGTATCTGGAGCAGAGTGCGCGGTACTATCGCACAGGGAGCGACGGCAGCGTGAGCGTGA
>JBDTMO010000970.1:0-1815 GCA_039934235.1 bacterium
CAAGCGCAACAAGGCGCAGCCGACCAAGGGAATATTGAGCGCCTTCATGCGTAGCGATGGTACTCTTGCGGAGCTGTTGTGGCGCCCCAGTGGTGGAGCGCGCGTGCCGTTCAGCGAAGCGGTTCTCGACGATCGCTCGACCTACGTGAAGATGGCTGGACGCGAAACGTTCAAGCACGCCGTGCGGTCCATGAGCGAGGCCTGCGACCGCGCCCTGGACGGTGCGAGGTTGCGGGGCGACGATATCGACATCCTGATCCCGCATCAGGCCAACGTCCGCATCATCGAGGCGACGGCGAAGTACGCGAATATCCCGATGGACAAGGTCTACGTGAATGTGGATCGCTATGGCAACACGTCGTCGGCATCCATTCCCATCGCGCTCGACGAAGCGATCGAATGCGGCCGAGTGAAGGAGGGCACCACCGCGCTGCTCGTCGCGTTCGGCGCGGGCTTCACGTGGGGCTCAATGGTGGTGCGCTTCTAGGGCATGCGCGACATTGTTTTGCTGTTTCCCGGTCAGGGATCGCAGGTGCCCGGAATGGGGCAGGATCTCTGTGAGGCGTATCCCGCCGCGCGTGCCGTCTTCAGCGCGGCAGGCGAAACCGTCGGTGACGAGTTTTTCAATGTCCTCATGTCGGGATCAGCGGAGGAATTGACGCGCACCAACAACGCGCAACCTGCGCTGTTGACGCATGGAGCGGCCGTGTGGGCCGTCGTCCGCGACAACATCGGTAGCAGCGTCGTAGCGGCGGCCGGGCACTCGCTGGGCGAATTCACCGCGTATCACGCGGCCGATGCGCTGGCACTTCCCGAAGCGCTCACGCTCGTGCGCAAGCGGGGCGAGCTCATGCTGGAGGCCGGGAACCGGAAACCGGGTACGATGGCCGCGATTCTCGGAGACATGACAAGCCCCATCGAGGACATCTGCGACGATGCGAGCGCTGCGGGAATCGTTGTACCGGCGAATTTCAACTCACCTGGACAGGTCGTGATCAGTGGCGAGCTGGCTGGCGTGGAGCGGGCCATGGAGTTGGCAAAGTTGGCCGGCGCGAAGCGAGCGATCAAGCTGAACGTGAGCGGAGCGTTCCACTCGCCCCTGATGCATGACGCCGCCACCGGCTTGGAAGAGGGACTCGGCATGGCGCACCTGGCCGATCCACGCTTTCCAGTTTACGCGAACGTCAACGGCCAACCCGTTACCGATGCTGCACTTGCCCGGCGAATGCTCGTGGAGCAACTCACCTCGCCCGTTCAGTGGACTCGTGAAATCGAGGCAATTGCCGCCGTGCATCCGGACGCACTGTACGTCGAGATGGGTCCTGGCGCCGTGCTCAAAGGCCTCGTGAGGAAGATCGCTCCGTCCTTGAACGTCGTCACATGCGGGACCACCGCTGACGTTGATACCCTGCTGACGATGGTGACCGCGTGAAGATCGACCTGACTGGACGATGTGCGCTCGTCACGGGCAGCACGCGCGGCATCGGGCGCGCGATCGCTGAAGCATTGACCGAAGCCGGCGCGCGAGTGGCTGTTGTTGGAAGGGATCAGGCGCGCGCAGCCGAAGTTGCCGCGGAAATAGGCGGCTCGGCTCGAGGATTCGGCGCAGACGTCAGTGATCCCGCGTCCGTGATCGCGCTCGTGGAGGCGGTTGAGGGTGCGTTCGGGCAAATCGACATTCTTGTGAACAACGCCGGCCTGACGCGCGACAATCTGCTGTTGCGGATCAAGGACGATGATTGGGACATGGTGATCGACGCCAACCTTCGGGGCGCGTTCGTCAGGGCGGTCCGCCGCTCAAGATTTCCAGGGCGC
>JBDTMO010000971.1:0-1811 GCA_039934235.1 bacterium
CCCACGGACGTTCCATTACGGAACGTGGTCGCGGTGCTCCCGGGAACTGATCCGGTGCTCAAGAACGAGTATGTCGTGATCGGCGGACACAACGATCACATTGGCTTCAACAAGCCTGGCGCGAATGGCAAGAGCAGCGCAGTCGCGCACGACTCGATGTACATCGTCAACCATCTGTACCGGAAATCAGGTGCCGATGACGCTCCGCCTACGCTCGATGCGTCGCAGCAGCACATCGTCGACAGCATCCTTGCGCATGTACGCAAGATGACGAACGGCAAGTCCGCACGTCCCGACTCCATCAGCAATGGCGCCGACGACGATGGCACCGGCACGGTGAGCCTACTGGAGATCGGCGAGTACTTCGCCAAGTCGCCAATCAAGACGAAGCGCTCCATCCTCTTCGTCTGGCACGTTGGCGAGGAACTCGGTCTCTGGGGCTCGGAGTATTTCACTGATCATCCCACGGTGTCGCGCGATTCCATTGTCGCGGAGCTCAACATCGACATGGTGGGTCGCGGTGGCGCGAACGATCAGACTGGCGCCACGATCGACGGCAAGCCGATTCTCGGCGGCAAGGGCTACCTGCAACTCGTTGGCTCCCGCCGGCTCTCAACTGAGCTTGGCGATATTGCCGAGCGTGTGAATACCTCGGGGAAGCACAACCTGAAGTTCGATTATGCGCTCGACGCGAACGGGCATCCGGCGAACATCTATTGCCGAAGCGATCACTATGAGTACGCGCGCTACGGCATTCCGATCGTGTTCTTCACCACGGGTGGTCACGCGGACTACCATCAGGTGACGGACGAGCCGCAATACATCGACTATCCGCACATGGCGCAGGTTGACTCGTACATCGCGGATCTTGCGGTGCGCGTGGCGAACCTGGATCATCGACCGGTGGTCGATAAGGCGAAGCCCGACCCGCACGGAAGCTGCCAGCAGTAGTCTACCGCTTCCAGCCACACACGCGCATGTTGTCGGCTTCCCTCCCCGGAAGCCGACAATGCGCTTCGTCCGTATTTCGCTCGCTCTCCTCGCCGTCGCGTCCGCGCTTCAGGCGCAACGTCCACTCAAGGTCTACATCTCCGCGGACATGGAGGGGATCACCGGAGTGGCGTCGGTCGATCAACTGGGACCGACGAGCTTCGAGTACAGCCAGGCACGTCAATGGATGACGAGCGATGTGCTCGCGGCAATCCAGGGTGCGCGCGAGGCAGGCGCCACTGAGTTCGTCATCAGCGATTCACACGGCAATGGTGAATCCCTCCTGATCGATCGCTTTCCGAATGACGTCCCGATAACGATCGTCCGCTCCTTCCCACGCCCGCTCGGCATGATGGAGGGGATCGACTCGAGTTTTGCCGCCGTGATCTTCATCGGCTATCACGCGTCGACGTCAAGCATGACAGGTGTGCGCGCCCACACGATGTCGAGCGCGCTGCTGACGCGCATCGCGATCAACGGGACATCGATGTCCGAGGCAGGAATCAATGCGGCGATTGCGGCGCAGTACGGCGTTCCCGTGGTGATGATCAGTGGCGACGATGCGATCGTTGCCGAAACGAAACAGCGCCTCGGCGCGATCGAGGGCGTGGCGGTGAAACGGGCGATCGGTTTCCACTCGGCGGCGACGCTGACGCCCGAGGCGGGGCAGGCACTGATTCGTCAACATGCGAAGACGGCCATCGGGCGTCGTGCGGAGATGCGTCCGTATGTGTTGAGTAAGCCGCTGACGCTCGAGGTGTCGTTCAAGAACTATCGGCCAGTGGAGCTGCTCGGCTATCTGTCGAACGTGCAGCGGATCG
>JBDTMO010000972.1:0-1809 GCA_039934235.1 bacterium
GGTTGGATGGCCCGCGTCGAGCGCGGCCACTGCGTCGGGCGGCGCGATCTCGCGCACGAGGGCGACGACTTGAGGGCCAGTGAGTGGCGTTTTTGTAACGGGACGAGATGCGCCGCCGATCTCCAACTCGGCAACGTCGGCCTCGTCGAGCCGGAGTGCGGTGGCGCGCTGGCTGACCATCACGGACAGCAGTCGATCGAGTTGTGCCATGATCGTCAGGACACCGGACGGGCATACGCGACGTGCGCGATGCTGAACAGGAGTAACTGATCGGCAGCGAAAAGCGGAAGAAATTGCAAGGGAGTGTGATTGAGAAAATCGACGAGGCGGGGCCGATCGGCCCGCAACTCGGGGAAGACTGATCCGGTCAGCGACTCGCCGTGGACGAATACAATCTCCACATGCATACCGATCACGCCGGCATCGGCGGGATCATCGGTCTGCGGAAGTGCCGTCGCAACGACCGCGATTTGCGACTTCTGAACGAGCAACAGCTCGTCCGACGGCAATACGAGTGGAAGGAATGGCGCGGAGTCGTTCAGGACGTCGATTGGCTCTTCGGGTCCGGCCTTGAAGCGGGCAAACGCCTGAAGGAAGATGTCACCCTCGAGCCGAAGTCCTGAGGCAAGGGTGAGCGCGACGCGATGCCGCACTTTTTCAATTCGATAGTCACTCATAGTGAATTAGTGTCGGCACGAGCAGGCGGCACGTCAAGCCGTGCGAGCAGTGGCGGCGCGCGCCGACGTTCGGTTACGTTCCGCCCGTGCTCGGACGCGTGTTGGCCATCATTGCCCTCCTCGCCTTGAATGGCTTCTTCGTCGCGGCGGAGTTTTCCGTCGTCCGCTCGCGCCGGTCGCGATTGGAGGCGATGGCCCGAGGTGGTGATACAAAAGCCAGACTCGTACTCAAGGCTACGTCCAGCCTGGCTCGACTGCTGTCCGCCAGCCAGTTCGGGATCACGCTCGCGAGCATTGGCATCGGAGCACTCGCTGAGGAAACGCTGTCGGAGGTCTTCGCAGGTTTCTTCGTTTCCGTCCCGCTGCCCGTGCGAATCGGTGCGGCAGGGCTCGGCACAATCTGCGCGTTGTCCGTGGTCACCTACGGCCACGTGGTATTCGGCGAGCTGGCGCCGCGCGGTGCGACAATCAACGATCCGGAACGCGTCGCACGCTGGCTCGTTC
This sequence comes from bacterium, assembly GCA_039934235.1. GTDB lineage: Bacteria > Gemmatimonadota > Gemmatimonadetes > Gemmatimonadales > Gemmatimonadaceae > AG11. The sequence goes on from JBDTMO010000972.1 coordinate 1,182, forward strand.
CCGGGCTTGTGGCATTTGCGTGGATCACGAAGCCCTTTACCTGGGTGTTGAACCGATCGGCGGAACTTGTCCTCAAGCCGTTCGGACTTAAGCCGGGAAGCGCGGAAGAGAATGTGCATTCGGCCGACGAGCTCCGAATCCTCGTCGAACAGAGTCAGGAAGTCGGCGTGCTCGAGCGGCAGGACGCCGCCCTCATCGAAGGCGTGTTCGAATTTTCCGAGAAGAATGCTCGCGAGGTGATGACGCCGCGTACCGCGATCGATGCGCTTGATCTGGATACGCCGCTCGAGGAAACCATGGCGTTCGTCATCGAGACACAGCGCTCACGCTACCCGGTCTACGAGGAATCAATCGACAACATCATCGGGTTAATGTTGGCGAAGGATCTCATTCCCGTCCTGCGCGATGCACCGACGGACTTTACCGTCGCGAGCATCATGCGAAAGGTTCACGTGGTCCCCGGCTCGCGTGAAGTCGAAGAAGTGCTCGCCGATTTCAAGCGGCTCAAGGCGCACATGGCCGTGGTGCTCGACGAGTATGGCGGCACGGCGGGCATCGTGACGATGGAAGATCTCCTCGAGGAAATCGTCGGCGAGATTCTCGACGAACACGACGACGCAGAGTTGCC
>JBDTMO010000973.1:0-1799 GCA_039934235.1 bacterium
TACATGTGCAGATCCTTCGACTCGCTGCGCTCGCTCAGGATGACAACGAGTGTACTTGTGCAGATCCTTCGACTCGCTGCGCTCGCTCAGGATGACAACGAGTGTGCTTGTGCAGATCCTTCGACTCGCTGCGCTCGCACAGGATGACAGATGCTATGGGTGCGCGCGATCAATCGGTGCAGGTCGCGCCACACGCTTCACCGGCGCCTGATCGAGCAACCGAAGTGCCTCCTTCACCGCGCGCTCCAGCTGCGGATCGTGACCCTTGATGACATCCGACGCCGTGTACTCCACCTCGATGTCGGGTGCGATGCCCTCGTTCTCGATGCTCCACGCACCCTTCGCGTCGTAGAACGCCAGGCCCGGCGCCGTGATGCCGCCACCATCGATCGTCGCCGGAACGCCAGTCGTGCCCACCAATCCGCCCCAGGTACGCGTGCCAACGAGCGGGCCAACCTTGCGTTGCTGAAACATGTACGGCAACGCATCGCCGCCCGATCCGGCCGACTCGTTGATGATCATCACCTTGGGTCCGTAAATGCCGGCGCCGGGTGACGTCCATGGCTTTCCGTCGCGCATCGCGAAATAACCCATCTGCTTTCGTTCCAGCTCGTTCACGATGTAGTCGGCCACCAGACCGCCATGGTTGTAGCGCTCGTCGATGATGGCGCCTTCCTTGTTCTGCTGGGCAAAGAAGTAGCGCGTAAACGCGGTGTATCCAGGCGTCGACGTGTTGGGCAGCCAGACATAGGCCAAGCGACCACCCGACAGCTCGTCCACCTTGCGCCGGTTGTCCTCAATCCACGCGCGCGTGCGAAGACCGTCTTCCGTTGCGACGGGGACGACCGTCACGAGCCGCGATCCTTCCATGGACGGTGTGCTATTGATGCGCAGCACTGTCTGTCGGCCAGCCGTTTGTTCGAACACGGAATACACGTTCGCCGGCGGCGCCAGCGGACGCCCATTCACCTCGAGCAGATAGTCTCCCTCGGCAACGTGAATACCGGGAGCGCTGAGGGGCGCTCGCAGGTCGGGGTTCCAGTTCTCCCCCGTGTAGATGCGACGGATGCGATAGCGCCCATTCTCGACCGCGTAGTCGGCGCCGAGTAGCCCGACTGTGACGGCAGGATCCGTCGGCTCATCGCCTCGGCCGGTTAGATACGAATGGCCGACGGTCAGCTCGCCTCCCGTTTGCGCGACGATGTAGCCGAGGTCGGCGCGATGATTCACGAAGGGCAGGAAGGCGCTGTACTTGGTCCACACGGCCGCCCAGTCTGCACCGTGCATCTTGGGATCGTAGAAGTACTCGCGCTGGTTACGCCACGATTCACGAAAGATCTCCGCCCATTCCACGTGCGGATCGACCCACGTTTCCAGTTGCGCCACGTTAATCAGGCCGTCACCCACCTTCGCGGGTTTGTCGGTGGCCACGACTCCCCAGCGCGCGCCGCCCGCCTGATAGAGCAGCTTCTTCCTGTCCGCCGACAGCGTATAGGTGCGCACGCCTTCGAGATACGCGGCGGCCGCGCGATCCTTGAGTTGGTATCGCTGTAGGCGGAAGCCAGCGGCCGGTCCACCCGTGCCCATCGGCTCTGTGTAGAAGAGTGAGCCGGCTGGCCCGGCGGAGAGACTCGCGTAGTCACCCGCTGGCACATTGAGGCTGAGAATACGCTGGCCAATTCCCGCGATGTCGATGCGGACGAGCGAGTCGACACGCTGCTTCGCGGCTGGCGCGGTAGCCGGTTCGTCTCCCGACTCCGGCAACAGTGGCGAGGGATCGCTCGCGTTGAGCACGGCGA
>JBDTMO010000974.1:0-1799 GCA_039934235.1 bacterium
TGGTGCAAGGAAGTCTGCGATAATTCGAGCATGAAACGCGCAAAGCGCGCCCGGATACTGCAACTACTTATCGCTTTATCCGCCCAATCCGTGCGTTTCCGCGCGATCCGCGACGAATGCAGTTGTAGAACGCTTCAACGCCACGTCGACAACGAGGCCGAGTGAGGCCTGGTCGAGCGATGGATCGAATTGCTCGAGCGCAACCGTCGCGTTGCCCTGGGTGATCGCGCCCGACGCAACTCCCTGCACAACGCGGGGAAACAACACATGCTCCGCCCGCAGGACGCGAGCGGCCAGCGCGTACTCGTCGTCGCCAGCCATGACGGGAACAGGCCACTGTGCGATCGTCGCGCCGTGGTCGTACACCTCGTCCACGAAGTGCACCGTTGGTCCACTCAATCGCACGCCCGCTGCAAGGACGGCGCGATGGACACGCGCGCCGTACATGCCCGATCCGCCGAACTCCGGCAGCGGCGCTGGATGCACATTGAGCACGCGACTCGCGAACCGGCGCGTGACCTCCGAAGGAATGAGCTGCAGATAGCCCGCGAGCACAACGATGTCGATTTCCCGGCGTGTGAGAACATCATCCAGTGTAAGGCCAATGGGATTGCGTGCCGTCGCGATCACTGCCGTCTCGATGTTGGCAGCGCGTGCGCGATCCAGCGCACCGGCGTCCGCCTTGTTCGACGCGACGAGCACGATGTCCCCCGCGCGTGCCTCACCGAGCTGGTGAAAGTGATTCACGAGCGCTTGCAGATTGCTGCCGCCGCCACTCGCAAGCACCGCGATGCGCGGCCGGCTCACGAGACTGGCGCGAGCAGCTTGCAGACAGCCTCGAGGAGGCTCGGCACCACGGCCATTCTCGTCGCATCCGCAAACGCAATGTCCTCATCGGCGGTGGCGCGTGATTGCACCAGCGACCCGCGCCCGCCAAAGCTGACCGCTGCCACCAGATCGCGTGACCGGTCGCCGATGTAGAGGCAGCGCGAGAGATCCAGCTCGTGAACGATTGCGGCGCGTTCGTAAAGAGCCGTGCCCGGCTTTCTGCACGGGCAGGGCGAACCGAAGTCTGGGTGATGCGGACAGGTGAACGTATCGGCGATCACTGCACCCTCGGCCGCAAGGAGCTCGTCCAATCGGCGACGCACGGCACGATACTGCTCCAGCGAAACCAGTCCGCGCGCTATGCCAGACTGATTCGTGATCACGATGGATGGATATCCGGCGGCGGCCAGCTGCCGAATCGCGTCGGTAGCACCGGGCAACAGCACCACATCTTCGGGGTCATTCGTGTAAACGCGATCGTGAATGATCGTCCCGTCGCGATCGAGCATCGCTGCCTTCCGCGTCATGAATTCAGTCATGCGCCGCCTTTACCGCGTTCACCAGCACGTCCACCTCACCGTCGGAAATGGCGCGAAAGTCGAGTAGCACGCGTCCGTCGTGCACGCGTCCGACAACGGCCGGAGTGCCCGCACGCAGGGCGGTGGACCAGCGCTCCGCATTCCCACGGAGCGCGAGCGCTGCGCCGGGCAACTGCGCCGTTGGAAATGCACCGGCGCCCACGCTGCCGACACTCGCGATGAGTTCACTGTCCACGCCCGCGTCATGCAACATCACGCGCGCGCGCTCCGCGCGATCGCGCACGTCCGCGAGCGGCGCGCCAAGGAGCGCGAGCGTGGGAATCTCACGCAGGGCAAGGGCAGGGTCGCGATAGAGCGTGAGTGTCGCTTCAAGCGCGGCGAGCGTGAGTTTGTCCACGCGATACGACCGCGCGAGCGGATTACGCCGCATCG
>JBDTMO010000975.1:0-1786 GCA_039934235.1 bacterium
TGACGGGGCGTGATGAGCCGGCGGTCATTGAGCGCTGTCGCGAGGCGGGGTGCGTCGCCGTGCTCCTCAAGCCAGTTCCGGCGCGGGAACTGTTAAGGCAGGCGAGGGAGTGGCTCGCCTAGGCTGGGCACGCAACAGTCTGTCAGCGACAGAGACCTACAGCCGTTTCTGTAGTGCCGCCGGAGTGATCGTTTGCATGTATGTCGCCATCAGCGTGAAGTAGTCAAAGACCATCAACAAGCCAACGATGATCAGCAGCGCGCCGCTCACCTGGGAAACGCGAGCGAGGTGCGGGCGCAAACGCTTTACCGTTTCGAGGAAGCGCTCGACCGCCACTGCCGCGACGAGAAAGGGCAGGGCCAGGCCAAAGGAATACGCGAGCAGCAATGGCAGTCCGCGCGAGAGGTCGGCCGTCGCGGCGGTATACGTGAGGATCGCGCCGAGTATCGGGCCGAGGCACGGCGTCCATCCGGCGCCGAAGGCAATGCCGACAAGCACGGTTCCCAGATAGCCGACGGGTTTGCTCGCGAGATGCACGCGTCGCTCCCGATCGAATGCAGCTACGCGAACGACGCCGAGCATGTAGAGGCCGAAAAGAATGACCAACGCGCCGCCGAAGCGCGTGATCCAGATGCGATAGTGCAAAAGCAGGCGGCCGAGCACCGTGGCTGAGGCGCCGAGCGCGACGAAGATGATGGTAAAGCCGCAGACGAAGAGAATCGCGTGCACCAGCGCGGCGCGGCGCGCGCGTGTGAGGTCATCGAACCCCACTCCCGTCACGAAGGTGAGGTAGCTGGGAATGAGCGGAAGCACACAGGGCGAGAGAAAACTCAACAGCCCTGCGCCGAACGCGATGGCGAGTCCTACGGAAGCTTGTTCGGGCAACGTGCGGTTCGGATTGGGTGAAGGGTGCAGATCCTTCGACTCGCTTCGCTCGCTCAGGATGACAACTGTCGCTTCGCTCGCTCAGGATGACAACTGTCGCTTCGCTCGCTCAAGGATGAGTTATGGAACAAGCGTCGGTCCGGCCTGTATCTTGACCGCACGGCGCAACCGCGCCGCATCCCGCCTCCGCGAAATGTATCGTCGCGCTACGGACCTTGCCCGCACCATCGCACTCGTGGTTGTCGCGGCACTCACCGCGGCACGCGGCGCGAGTGCGCAAGTCGCGCCGACGCGAGGCACCATCGACGGTACGGTTGTCGACAGCGCGAGTGGAGCGCCGAAGTTCGGAGTCGCCGTAACGCTCGATGGTACTGGACGCGGAGTCCTCTCGGACGCGTCGGGACATTTCGCGCTCACCGAACTGACGCCGGGCACCTACACGCTGCGCACTCGGCAAATTGGAACGCGCGGGATCGAGCGCGTCGTCATCGTGCGCGCCGGGGCGACGACGACCGTCACGCTGGCTGTTGCCGATGCGCCGGTAACACTCGCCGCTGTTCGTGCGCGCGCGCGATCGCCAGAACGCGATCGGTTCGAACTCAGCCCGAGCATCGGTGCCATTTCGCTGACGGCGAACAACGCGAAGAACGTCCCGTCGTTCGGCGAGCCAGACGTCTTGCGCACGGTCCAGCTGCTGCCCGGAGTGAATGCACGTAACGACTTCTCGTCCGGCTTCAACGTTCGCGGAGGCGAATCGGATCAGAACCTCATACTCCTCGACGGCTATCCCATCTACAACCCGTTTCACCTTGGCGGGTTGTTCAGCACGTTCCTCGACGAAACGGTTGGCTCGATCGACCTGCTGACGGGCGGGTTCGGCGCATCACACGGCGGCCGGTTG
>JBDTMO010000976.1:0-1784 GCA_039934235.1 bacterium
CGTCGAAGTCGCGCCAGATCACATGCGACATGTCCACGCCGCCCTGCATGATGAAATCTTCCACCAGCCAGCCGAGATCGTTCTGCGGAAGGGCGGTGACGACAGCGGCCCGCTTGCCCCAGCACTTCCGCATCGCTCGCGAAACATTGTATTCGCCGCCGCCTTCCCAGACGTGAAACGATCGCGCGTTGCGCACGCGCCCGAATCCTGGATCGAAGCGCAACATCACCTCACCGAACGACATGCAGTCCCACTTCGTCTCGGCGGCGGATTTAATCTTTAGTTCTGTCATCTGGCATCTGTCATCCTGAGCGAGCGCAGCGAGTCGAAGGATCTGCACCTTCTCCACTGTACGCGCTGCGAATTGTCTAAGATCAATTTGGTTTGAACGAGAATCTGCACTTTCAAAGGCAGTTCACCGCTGCTGTCGACCTCAATCACCTCGTTCAGCCGCGAATCGACTTGATCAGTCGCACCGTATCGCGAACCTTGCTCTCGATTCCTGCGTAATCTTTTTTGTCGAGCAACTCTTTTGTAATCAGGTTGCTGCCGATACCGCAGGCCACGATGCCCGCGCCAAACCACGCCTTGAGAGAACTCTCGGTGGCTTCGACGCCGCCCGTCGGCATGATGCGCGTCCACGGCATCGGGCCCAGAATGCTCTTCACGAAATCCGGTCCACCAACCGATGAACCGGGAAAGACCTTTACGATTTCACAGCCAAGTTCCTGTGCGTCACCAATTTCGGTGGCGGAGCCACAGCCGGGACTGTAAGGAATGCCACGTCGATTGCACACCTTGGCAACGTCGGCGTTGAGCAAGGGGCCCACCACGAACCTTGCGCCATTCGCGATGTAGATACCAGCGGTCGGCGCGTCGACGATCGAGCCAACACCCATGATCACCGACGGATCTGCTTTCGCGAAGTGATACGTGACTTCGTGGAAGACGTGTGAGGCGAAATCACCGCGATTCGTGAACTCGATGCACTTTGCCCCGCCGTCCGCGCACGCCTGAATCACCTTCTTGCAGACGTCGACATCGGGATGATAGAACACAGGGATGACGCCCTGGTCCATCATCGCGAGCAACACTGTTATTCGATCTTTGGCAGCCATTGATCTCCGTTTATCTGTCGATTGAGCTGCACCCATCACGACAAGTGGTCGAGCGCCGCGCTCATTCCTTGAGCACGAATGCGCGACAGATGATCCGACACGGCATCGGTGAACCCTGGCACTTCGTTGAGGTCCGTGCCCCAGAGTGCGACATCCCCGCAGATGGAACTCACCAACCCAGTCAGGGACGTTGCTGAATCCGCAGACACGCCATCCCAGTGGTTTCGCAGGTGAGCACGCTGGTCGTCGGCCGGAACAGGCAGCCCGTGCTCCATACGCGACGCATGAAAACTTCCCTGCATGAACTGCAGGAATGCTGCGAACCCGAACGCAAGCGCTTGCGGAACACGATCGTTTCGCGCGACATAGCGCTGAATCGACGGAACGACACGTACACGCATCTTCATCGTCGCCTGCAACGTGATGTCGATGAGCGCGTGGCGAATGTGCGGATTGCGAAACCGGTCGAGGACGGCTTCAGCAAATTCCTCAGTGCCGTCCACCTGTAATGTCGGCGCGATTTCATCCAGCATCGCCCGTCGCACAAAGCGGCTGAGCGCAGGCTGTGTGATTGCCTCACGCACCGTCTCGTAGCCCAACTGCAGCGCCACGGAGACGAGCAACGTGTGCGCGCCGTTCAGGAGATGCACCTTCCGCTTGCGGTAT
>JBDTMO010000977.1:0-1779 GCA_039934235.1 bacterium
GGGACGGAGATGCGCTCGACCGTTGTGCGTCTCATGGACAAGGGCGTCGTCGTCGACATCGGCAACGACATCGAGGGCTTCGTGCCCATCTCGCAGCTTTCGCTCAATGGACAGCCGGTCGCAAGTCCGGCCGACGTTGTATACGAGACGATGCTGTTGGATACGCGGGTGCTCGAGGTCGATCCGATTCACCGTCGGATCGTGCTCAGCGTGGTCAACATCCCCGAAGAGCAGCCGCCGCGCCCGGAAACACCGTCCAAGATTCACACCGAGGATGGCGACGCGATCGACATCCCCATGGACATTCCGCTCGACTCGCTCGACGACTGAGCATCGACGCCTCAGTACGAAAACGAGCCCGCCATGGATGACCATGGCGGGCTCGTTGCATTCGCGCAGTTGCATAGAGTGCTGACGGATGTCAGCCGGTCATCCTCGCGGTTCCGGCGTCCTCCAGGAACGGTGTGTCAGCAATCAGACCTCGAATGCAGACACCAGCTTTTCCAAGCGCGATGCGCTCTGCGCGAGCTCACTCGCCGTGGCGGCGACTTCCTCCGACGCCGCAGCGGTATCCTCAGCGGCGGCGCGCGCAGTCTCGCTCGACGCAACTTGCGTCGCAGCGTGGTGCGTCGCCGAAACAACCTGCTCGCCGAGCTCCTTCACCGATCCGCGATTCGACGCAGCGGAATCGCGCACGGCTTCGGCGAGTCTGTCCATACGCGCGATGGCATCGTGAATCGTGTCGAGCGCCTCGGTAACCGTGCGCGATGTCGTGTCCACGTTGCCGAGTGATTGCACGCCATCACGGAACGCGATGGCGGCTGTCGTCACTTCCGCGCGCATGGTGTTGACGACCTCACGCACGTCGTCGGCCGTCCGATTGCTGTGGTCGGCCAGTTTACGCACTTCGTCCGCAACGACGGCGAAACCCCGGCCACTTTCGCCAGCCCGAGCGGCCTCGATGGCAGCGTTCAACGCGAGCAAATCGGTCTGTTCGGAGATTTGCTGAATCGTCATCAGGAATTGCTGCACAATGCTCGACGCCTTCTCAACGCGCTCGACGTTCACCAGTGATGCACTGATGATATCGCGCGCGTTGCCAAGGACCCCCAGTGCGTCGGCGATGCCGGTTCGTGCCCCCTCAGTCAGTAGGCGTACCTGGCGCTGAAGGGCTCCGGCATCGGCAGCTGTGGTCTCGAGCACAGCCGATGCGTCCTGCACGCGGGAGAGCACGTTCCGCGTGGCCTCGACCGCGCCTCGCTGTGCGTGCGCCGCCTGCGCCATGTCGATCATCGTCCCGCTGACGCGATTCGTTGATTCTGCCGCCGCGTCAGAGACGACGGTGAGCGCTCCGGCGGCTTGTGCCACATCGCGCGCCTCATTCTGGATTTCCTTCACGAGGTGCGACAGCCGCTGTGTCGTACTCGCCAGCGCCTGCGCGAGAACGCGGTATTCCTCGTCCAGTCCCGTTGGGTCAGGCGGTTCCGTCAGGTTCCCGTCGCCCACCCGCAGCGCAGCCGCGGCGAGCATCTCGAGTGGCTGTGTGACGGCGCGTACTGTGACAAAACCAACCACCAACGCTGCGGCCAGGCCGATTGCCAACAGGGCACTGACGAGGAGCTGCTGGCGAGTGACGAACGTGGCCGCTGCGTCGAGCATCGTCACCGCGCGCTCATCTTCCGTTTCGATCGTCGCGCGTGACTCCGCGAACAAGGAGTCCAGCAGCGCAGCCGAGAGATCGGTCTGCGCAGTGGCGGCCGCAGGCTCTCCGATGTCGAT
>JBDTMO010000978.1:0-1776 GCA_039934235.1 bacterium
GACGTCATCAATGATCCGGTCGCCGTGCGCCGTCGTATCGGTGTCGTTCCGCAGCGCGCGAATCCGGATCGCAGCCTCGACGTCCTCGAGAATCTCGTTTTTCACTCCGCATACTTCGGGATTGCCCGCGCCGAGGCTGTAAAGCGCGCCATGGTGCACCTCGAGCAGTTTGGCATGCAGGACAAGGCGCACGAGAAAGTCGACGCACTGTCCGGCGGACAGCAGCAGCGCCTGATGATCGCCCGCGCGCTCATCCACGAACCCGGCGTCATCTTTCTCGATGAACCCACCGTTGGACTCGATCCGCAGGCGCGATTGGCGTTGTGGGACGTGCTGCGCGACCTGCACCGGCAGGGGCGCACCATCGTCATGACGACGCATTACATGGAAGAGGCGGAGCAGTTGTGTGATCGTCTAGCGATCATCGACCGCGGGCGCCTGCTCGCGCTCGATGCCACCGCGGCGCTCAAGGCAAAAGCGCCCGGTGGAACACTGATCGAACTTTCGCTGGATGGCCCGGCTGATGATGCTGCCACGCGAGTGCGCGCGCTCGAACACGTGAGCAAGTCCGAAGCGGTCGGCGACACGCTCCGCATTCACAGCGAGGCGGGCGGCCGCATCATCTCCGCGGCAATCGAAGCCGCGGAGAGCGCGGGGCGGCTCGTCAGAAACATCACGCTCAAGGAGCCCAGTTTGGAAACGCTGTTCATCGAGCTCACCGGGAGGAAGCTCGATTGAACGAGCCCTCCGCGAACGCGCCACCGGACGTCCGAACCTCAACGGTGTTCATCGCACTCCTGCGCCGAGACGTCCGGGTCGCCATGAAGGAGCTGCCGTTCTTCCTGCTCCGCACCGTCATGCAGCCGGTGCTATTCCTCATCGTCTTCGGATTTCTCCTGCCGAAGATGGGCATGGTGCGCGGCGGTTATCAGACGACCCTGTTGCCAGGTATTCTCGCGGTCAGTCTCGCGCTTTCGGCCATTCAGTCGGTCGCATTGCCAATGGTGCAGGACTTTGGCTGGACCAAGGAGATCGAAGACCGCTTGCTCGCGCCAGTCGGAACGTGGGTGATTGCTGCCGAGAAGATCGTTGCGGGCGTAATTCAGGGTGTCGTGTCAGCGCTGTTCGTTCTTCCGCTGGCGCGGCTCATCATGGGTCCGATTCCCAACCTCACCTTTGGCCACGCGGGCGACGTCCTCCTCATCACCGTGCTCGGCGCAACGGCCTTCTCCGCGCTCGGCATGTGGCTCGGCACGGCGATCGCGCCGCAACAGATTGGACTGATGTTCAGCGCGATCATCGCACCGATGATGTTCTTCGGGTGCGCCTACTATCCGTGGCGCGGCCTGGATGCGGTGCCGGCGATGAAGTACGCGGTGCTCGTGAATCCGCTCGTGTATGTCGCCGAAGGGATGCGCGGCGCGCTCACGCCGGATGTGCCACACATGCCGTTGCCGGCATCGATGGGTGCGTTGCTGGTGATTGCCGCACTGTTCTGGACTGCTGGTCTTAGAAGCTTCCGCAAGCGGGCAATCGGATGAGCAACATCGCGCCGTACCAGGAGCCATTCGCGCGATTCGCCGCGTTGCTTGCGTCCGCCAAGGCGCTCGGCGCCGCGCTCATTCCCGAGCCGACCGCATTTTCGCTCGGCACCGTCGGCGAGGACGGTCAGCCGTCGGTGCGCGTGGTCTTGCTCAAGGGCGTGGACGAGCAGGGGTTTGTGTTTTACACCAATCATGAAAGTCGCAAGGGACGCGAATTGCTAGCGCTTCCCAG
>JBDTMO010000979.1:0-1770 GCA_039934235.1 bacterium
TCCCCCGAGACGCCTATTTTCCGATGGCCGATGAAGCGGCGCGCATCGGCATTCCCTTCGAGGGACACGTGCCGAACGCGATTACGGGCATGGAGGCAATCGCAGCGGGCCAACGGAGCTTCGAACATTTGCTCGGCGTGAGCGACACAGCAACGACGCTCATCGAGGAGCTTGCCCGCAAGCATGTGTGGCAGTGTCCGACGGTGATCAACAGCGTCGGAACCGCCGCCGATCTCACAAATGACCCCGGCGTGGTCTACTGGCTGCGCGCGGCGGTTGAAGGGTGGCGGCGCACGGCGGTCACACGTGCGACGGCGAGCGACTCTGCGGCGCAGGCAGCTGAAGCGCGCGCGACGCGCCGGCTCGGCCTCATCAAGCGGATGTATGACGCGAAGATTCCTTTCCTCGCTGGCACCGATGCTCCGGCGGGATATGACCTCGTCCCCGGCGCGAGCCTCCATCGCGAGTTGCAACTGTTCGTGCGCGCAGGGCTCACGCCGCTGCAGGCGCTTCAGACGGCGACGCTCAACCCCGCGATCTATTTCGGCAAGACGGCGGAGTGGGGAACCGTTGCGCCAGGAAAGGTTGCGGATCTCGTCGTGCTTCGAGGAAATCCGCTCGTCGACATCGCCAACACGCGTGCGGTTGCCGCAGTGGTCGCGGACGGCCGCGTTTACACACCGCGCGAGCTCGATCGTCTCCGCCTTCGCATCATGGAACTAGCGGGGAAGTGAGCGGGCGTTCTCGTGCGCCGGCTTCGATACAGGTCTGGTGAGCGCGTACATCTCCTTCGCGATGGACTGGTACAGGCCCCATCGCTCGTCGCCCACATTGTAAAGATCGAAATGGCCGCGCCCTGGGGCGTAGCGGAAGTCGGTCTTATCTCCGAGCCATTTCATCGTCGCCTCCAGCGCGTGCGCCGAACCGTCGAGAAAGAAGGTGTCGGCCGAGCCGACGGTCAGGGGATTTCGTGTCATCGCGGAGTCATCACGAAACGAGTCAACTCGCTCAGGTTTCGCACCGTCGCATCCGCCACGGCCCCCACCCCTCCGCCCGTGCATTGAGGCGATTGACCCACACGGTCGGACAGCCAAACCACTGTGCGCCGCCCGCATCCCACCCTGCAAACGCCGCGAAGAGAATGTCCCGGCGCTCGAGCCCGAAGGCGTCGATTCCCATGGAAGCGTCATGCGCAATGCTCACTCTCGGGTTTCGCGTTGCTCACGTTAGAGAAGAAAACGACACTGGCATGGCCGACGCACGTCCAATATCATGATAACATGGGTACCAATACAAAAAACGCGGCGCGCGTCATGGACGCGGCTCGACACCTTGTGCGCGCGCTCGCCGGCGCGGCGCGTGCCACGCACGCGCGCACCGGTATTAGTGGAGCGCAACTCTTCATCCTTCGTCAACTCGCCGATGCCGACGGGGCGCTCAGCGTCAACGAGCTCGCTGAGTTGACACTGACCCACCAGAGCACGGTGTCCGGCGTGGTGACACGGCTGGTCGAACGGCGTCTGGTCACGCGCACGCCGTCGATCGACGACGCGCGCCGCGTCTCCATTGCACTTACCGCGCGTGGTCGCGCACTGGTCGGAACCGCACCGCCCACGGTGCAGACGCAGCTCGTGAGCGGACTCGCGCGCTTGACCGCTTCGCAACGCTCGGCCCTCGCCGATACACTCGAGGCATGGCTCGAGGCAGCGGGGCTCGGCGGCGAGCTCGCGCCGCTCTTCTTCGAGAGCGACACGGACGAGCGCGTCAACA
>JBDTMO010000980.1:0-1766 GCA_039934235.1 bacterium
TGAGCGCAATCGAGCCGCTGATTCCCGAAAAGGCGGCCTGGCCGCGCCCAACATGCGACAGCCATTCGCGTATCGCGTCGCGATCTGGCCCAGCCCCGTTGAAGCCCCCACTCGCGTTGACCTGCTCGGCAGCCAGCCTCGCGCCACGAACGCCATCAACATCCAGGACGACGCCAATGCGGTACGGCGCTTCGCGATCACAGCCCGTGGCGACGACACTCGCGGTGCTCAGCGTGAGCAGCAAAACCAGGCGTCCACCGAGAACGCGGCGAATTCGATTCGTCATGCATCGAGTATCGGCACAGTCGGCTATTTCCGAAGTATTCGGAGCGCATCCGGCGCGGGGCGGCGAGCGGCCGAGTGACTAGATTGGGTACGATGACGAACAGCCAGCCGAACGTCCCCATTCACATCGTCGGCGGCGGCCTCGCCGGCAGCGAAGCCGCATGGCAGCTCGCTGAACGCGGACACGACGTCCAGCTGCACGAAATGCGGCCGCTTCGCGGCACCGAGGCGCACAAGACCGATCGCCTGGCCGAGTTGGTGTGCTCGAACACATTCAAGAGCACCGAGACGACGAACGCGCACGGCCTGCTGAAGGCGGAGATGCGACTCCTTGGCTGCATGATTCTCGAGTGCGCCGACGATGCTCGCGTGCCGGGCGGCAGCGCACTGACCGTCGATCGCGACGTCTTCTCCTCGCGCGTCGACGCGCGCATCTCAGCGCACCAGCGCATTACGATCGTGCGCGGAGAGGTGTCGACGCTTCCGTCGCCCGGCATCATCGCGACTGGACCGCTTACCTCGGACGCACTGGCCGCCGCGATTCGAGAACGGCTGGGCGTGCAGTCGCTCGCCTTCTATGACGCGATCGCGCCGATTGTGGCCTACGACTCCATCGATCACGACGTCGTGTTTCGTGCGTCGCGCTATGGCAAGGAGACGATGGAAGGCGAGGGCGACGGCGCGTACCTCAATTGTCCGATGACGCGCGAGCAGTACGAAGCCTTTCTCGACGCGCTGACATTGGCGGATCAGGCGACAGCGCATGAATTCGACGCGGTGCCGTATTTCGAAGGCTGCATGCCGGCGGAAGAGATGGCGCGTCGCGGGCGAGAGTCACTTCGTTTTGGGCCAATGAAGCCGGTGGGGCTCACCAATCCGCGCACTGGCCGCGAGGCCTACGCGATCGTCCAGTTGCGCATGGAAGATCGCGGTGGGCGCATGTGGAATCTCGTTGGGTTCCAGACGCGCTTACGGTATCCGGAGCAACAGCGCGTGTTCCGCCTGATCCCGGGGCTCGAGAACGCCGAGTTTCTGCGCTTCGGTTCCATTCACCGAAACTCGTACCTCAATGCACCGGCCGCGCTCGCGCCGCATCTCGCGTTGAGGGACGACGCGACGACGCTGTTCGCGGGACAACTGACGGGGGTCGAGGGGTACACCGAGAGCACGGCGACAGGTTTGCTCGCGGGCATCAACCTCTCGCGTCTGCTCGCAGGCGACGAACCGGTGGTCCCGCCGCCGACGACAATGCTTGGCGCGCTCTATCGCTATTTGCGCGAGGCCGATCCGCGGCATTTTCAGCCGATGAATGCCAACTTCGGCCTTGTGGACGAACTAGGCACGCGCATCAAGGACAAGCGCATCAAGAAGGAAAGGCTCGCCGAGCGTGCGCTCGCGCACATGGCGCAGTGGCGCGATGAGTCGTTGCTCGCGTCCGGCGCTCGGACATGACCGAGGCGTTCGTCGCGCCGCCTGATGTG
>JBDTMO010000981.1:0-1761 GCA_039934235.1 bacterium
AGCTCAGATGGGCGGGAGCCGCATGCCGCCGCCGGGTTACAGAGCGGGAAATGCGCAGAGCTTCATGCGATTGCGGCTGCGCGAGCTCATGATGGCGGAAGAGCAGGCCTATCAGGAGCTCAACACGTACACCAGCGACCAGACGAAGCTCATGTTAGCCCGCCGAACCGGCGACGTCGTTGTCCTTCGCATCATCTTCGCTGGTCCTGCCGGATGGAGCGCCGAGGCCACTCATCCCGCGATGCCGGGCAAGAGCTGTGTCGTTTACGTTGGTGCGGTGAGCACGCTTCCCCGCATGCCGGAAACCTTGTTGGATCACTCGCAACCGCTCGGCGAACGAGACGTGGTGTGCGATAAGCTGTGATGACGTCGTCGGGCGACGCTGTATGCGATCAGACTGCCTGGAAGTGCGAGGCGGGATACAGGTAATCGTCGCCGGAATCATCAACGATCCTGTAGAACGACCCGTTTGCTTCGACGCCCAGCATCTCGTAAATGCGGTTTAGCGTGAGGTCGTGACAGCCACCTGGTTCATCGCAACCAGGATAGGTGAGCCACGGCTTCAGGCTGACGCACTGCACGAGTGTCGTCGGTTGCCAGGAGGTCGTCATCGCATGAGTCGTCGCTGTCACCCGTTCATCGGGCGCACAAGGACGAATGTGCAAAAGCCCCGCCAGTTAGTCTGTGACGCGCCGCACGATTTTACGCGGCAGAAGTGGTGTACGGCGCAGACAGGATGGGATCGCTAGCAGCATCGTATGCGAGTGCGGGCGGCTCGGCAACGAACGCCGCAGCGGCGCGCGACCGACCGAGTTCGGCCGGGAAGCGCCGGAACCACGACGAGAGCAGTAACAGCTCATCGACTTCGTGCGAGGGAAGCTGCGCGGTATCTCGTTCGACAGGCCGAAAAACGTCCCCGACCATCTCGAGGAGCCGCATCCGATCGAGTTCGCTGCGCGGCGTCGCGGACTCGCCGCGCACGCGCCCGCGACGAATCAGGTAGACGCGGTCGTCGCCTTGGAAACCCGGGACGGTGTAAACGAACGACAGTGTGTCGATGGCAAAACGGAACTTGATGAACTGCTCCCGCAGATCTTCGAGGCGCTGCAGTTTGTCGCGAATGCTTCCGGCGCGCTCGAACTCGAGGCGCTCGCTCGCGGCAACCATCTCCTCACGCAATGCACGCAGCGGACCGTCGTCTGCGCCGTCGAGAAAGCCACGCACCAGCCGCACGCGTTCATTGTATTCCGCGGTCGTGCATCCGCCAACGCACGGGCCGAGGCACTTCTTAATCTCATGGCGAATGCAGCCCGGCGTGCGCGGAAAGATCTGGAACAGCTCGGGCTGATCGGCAAAGTGCATCGGCTGGTCGAGCCGGCAATCGCGCAGGCCAAGTGCGTCGTTCAACTCACGCACGGCCTCACCGACGCGCTGCGCGCCGTGAAATGGCCCATAGTAAATCTGGGCGTCGTCGGCTCCCGCTCCGCGGACAACCAGCAACTTGGGCGCTGAACCCTTCGTCAGCTTGATGAACGCGAAGTGCCGCGCGTCGCGCTTCATGGCGACGTTGAGCCGAGGACGGAAGCGCTTGATCAGCCGCAACTCCTCGAGCAGCGCCGCGAACTCACTCGGTGTGTAATCCCACTCGATACGCTCTGCCTCGCGCACGATGCGCGCGCCCTTGTCCGCAGGAAACTCGCAGCGGAAATAGCTCAGCAATCGCGTGCGCAGCTTTTTCGACTTGCCGACGTACACGATTTC
>JBDTMO010000982.1:0-1759 GCA_039934235.1 bacterium
ACGACGTGATCTGGACGAACTGGCAACGTCCGGGCTTCGAGTTGGGTTTAGAGCTCGAGCGAGTGTGCCGCGAACACCCCAATGCCAAAGGCGCAATTCTCGGCCAGCACGGGCTCATCAACTGGGCGAACGACGATAAGGAATGCTACGATCTCACGCTCGACCTGATCCGTCGGGCGCAGGTATTCCTCGACGCGCGGGTTGGTGTGGATTTCGGTGGTGCGCGCGTGCAATCGCTGCCACAAGCGGAGCGCGAACGCGTGCTCACGGAACTGCTCCCTTGGCTCCGCGGCAAGGTGAGTGCGGAAAAGCGGCAGATCGCGACAGTGGAGATGCGCGACGAAGTCCTCGAGTTCGTCAATTCGAACGACGCACCTCGCCTCGCCGAATTGGGCACGAGCTGTCCCGACCACTTCCTTCGCACGAAGATCAAGCCGCTCTATGCCGCGTGGGATCCGGCAGGCGCCGACGTCGATGCGCTCAAGCAGGTGCTCGACAAGGGGCTCACGCAGTATCGCGCTGACTACGCAACCTACTACACGCAGTGCAAGCGCCCGGATTCGCCCGCGATTCGCGTGTCGTCGCCGAGTGTCATTCTCGTGCCCGGCGTTGGCCTTGTCGCATGGGGCAAGTCGAAGTCGGAGAGTCGGGTGACGGCGGAATTCTACAACGCCGCCATTGGCGTCATGCGGGGCGCAGAACGCGTGAGTAGTTACACGGCACTTGATCGCCAGGAGGCGTTCGACATCGAGTACTGGCTGCTCGAGGAAGCGAAGCTCAAGCGCATGCCGACAGAGAAGCCGCTGGATCGCCAGGTGGTTGTCGTCGTTGGTGCGGGGAGCGGCATTGGCCGTGGTTTGCTCGCGCGTCTGGTGAGCGAAGGCGCGAGCGTCGTTGCAGTGGATCGCGACGAAGCCGGAGCCGTGTCCGCTGCCGGTGACGTTCAGCGTAAAGTGGGAATGGGAATTGGCGTGGCGGGCACGGGGATCTCCGCCGCTGGACAGGCCATCGGACTCGGCGCGGACATGACCGACCGTGCCGCGATTCGACGCGCGCTTAACGATGCGGTTCTCGCCTACGGCGGCGTTGATCAGGTCGTCGTCACCGCGGGCTACTATCCGAATCCCGACGAGAATGGCCACGTGGGCGATGAGGAGTGGGCGCGCGCGTTCGCGATCAACGTCACCGGCCCCTATCTCGTCGCCGATGAAGCCTACCGCCTCTGGAAATCACAGGGCCTCGAGGCTGGACTCGTGATTACCACAAGCGTCAATGCTGTGGTGCCGAAAGCCGGGTCGTTTGCGTACGACACCAGCAAGGCGGCGGCTAACCATCTCGTTCGAGAATTGGCGGTGGCCTACGGACCGCTCGTTCGCGTGAATGGTGTGGCGCCGGCGACCGTAATCGAAGGGTCGTCGATGTTCCCGCGCGAGCGCGTGCTGGCGTCACTCTCGAAGTATGCAATTCCGCACGATCCGGAAGAGGGCACCGACGCGCTCCGCGACAAGCTCGCCGCTTTTTACGCGAAGCGCACACTCACGGGACAGCCAGTGACGCTCGACAGCCAGATTCGAGCGATTGCCGCGTTCCTCAACGGCGACTTCAGCAAGACGACTGGCCAGATCGTGAACGTCGATGGTGGTCAGGCGGCGGCATTCCTGCGATGAATGTCATCCTGAGCGAGCGAAGCGAGGAATTTGTCATCCTGAGCGAGCGAAGCGACGGACCTGTCATCCTGAGCGAGCGAAGCGAGTCGAAG
>JBDTMO010000983.1:0-1756 GCA_039934235.1 bacterium
GCCGTTCTTGGGATTGTTGCGGTGCGGAGCGACGAGTGGCGCCGGGCCAGTCCATAAGTTGTAATCGATGTTTGCTGGTACGGTCTGCGGCCCACCGCACAGACCAATGCTATCGCGGCGCTTGTAACAGAATCCGCGCGACGCAGTGATCTTGCCGATGTTGCCCGCCTGCACATACGCCACGGCTTCGCGCAGTCCTTCGCCTGAGCGAATCTGCGTACCGGCCTGAATCACTCGGCCGTACTTGGCCGCGGCGGCAACGAGCTGGCGTCCTTCCCAGATGTTGTGGGAGACGGGCTTCTCGAGATAGACGTCCTTCCCCGCCTGCATGGCCCAGATGCCCGCGAGCGAATGCCAGTGGTTCGGCGTCGCAACGGTAACGGCATCGATGTCGGGCGAAGCAAACATCTCACGCATATCCGTGTATGTCTTGATGTCGCCGCCGAGCCTCGCCTTGTTCTTCTCGAGCAACGAAGAGTCGGGGTCGCAGATGGCGACGACACGCACGCCAGTGATCTTCGCGAGGCTGCTGAGGTGATTTCCGCCTCGGCCATTCAACCCGATGACGCCGACACGGAGGTCGGCGTTGGAACCCATGACCTGACTCCACGCGCGCGCGGGAAGTGCGGCGCCAGCCGCGACCAGGGCAGAAGATTTGAGGAAGGTGCGTCGATTGAGTGGGCTCATGATCAGAGGCGACGGGAGTGGACGGACTGGCGGCGGACCGACATTTGAACGAACTTCGAACGAAATCGGCGTGACAGAGAATGCGACGAACTCGCGGGAACTGCAAGCGGAAATCCAGGGACCGCGCTACGTAACGAACGTAACCTACTTCACAGCTGGGTGGCGGCTCATCAGCGATCGATCAGTTACGTACGTTTGGCTTACAGCGCTGCAAAAGAAGGTGCCCGCGTGCGACCAACGATTGCGCACGTCCACCTCGGCACCACCAGGCTCCCCGACAAATACGTATTCATGGCCCTGCTTCGCCCTTCCGTGACGTTATTTGCGCTCGCGTTCGTCGCGAGTTGCCAACGCAATCCCGCACCCGCGTCCACGGTGCCAGCTTCGCCACCGGCGGCTGAGGCCAAGGTCGCGCCCGCAACGGTGGGCTTGCCGCCGAAGGCGGACTCGACCGCGCGCAAGGCGAGTTCCGCCAGGCCACCGGCCATAACCATTCTTGCGACAGAGCCGATGGTACTTCCGCGCGGCTCCGACGTCGCGCCGACGTACTCGCCCGAGGACGAACTCGCGCGCATGCATCCTGTCGATGGATATCGCGTCGAGCTGGTCGCATCGGAGCCGTTGGTGCAGGACCCTATTGCCGTCGACTTCGATGCCGATGGCCGCATGTACGTCGTCGAAATGCGCGGGTTCATGCCGAACGTGAAGGGAACGGACGAAGATCGGCCCGTCGGACGCATCGTCGTCGTCGAAGACACAAATCACGACGGTGTCATGGATCGGGCGACGGTATTTCTCGACAGCCTCGTGATGCCGCGCGCCATCAAGGTGACGGAACATGGCGTGCTCGTGGCGGCGCCACCAAACCTGTGGCTCGTTCGCGATACGACCGGTGACCTCCAGGCCGACACGCGTCAATTGATTCGCAACGATTACGGCAATCCGCGCAGCAATCCGGAGCATCAAGCCAATGGACTGCTGTGGGGGATCGACAACTGGATTCACAATGCGAATTATCCCGGCGAGTTTCGCATCGGCACCGATGGCAAGATCATCTTCCGCAAGACGG
>JBDTMO010000984.1:0-1754 GCA_039934235.1 bacterium
TCCTCGAGCAAACCGCTGAGGCCCGCCTGGAACACCTTCACGTTCAGTTCCGGAAAGAAATTGGTGATGCGCTGGCAATGACGGGTCTCAAACAGATGGTTGAAGCAATTCGCCTGTGGGCAAATCAACACCACGCCCACGTTCACGAAAGCACCCGTGTGCACGCGAGGCACCACTCGAAGCACCGCAAAATCGTAGTCCACGCGTGCTCGGCTCACCGTCGCGCCTTGAGATGCTGCGGTGCCTCGATGCGGAGCTGCTCCTGCGCCGCCAGCGCGGCCGCGAGCCAGAAACTGCGCGCAGCGAGCCGACCACTGAGATACTCCGCATAGCGGGCGCGCGCGGCATCCGCGGAGGGAAAGTCTCCGCTGCCAGCTTCTGGATCCATGAGCAGGTCGTCGGGTACCGTCGCCACGACATCAGCGATCACGTCACCCGACAGGAGTTCGGCGCCATCAGCGTCTGCAGCAGCAAGGTCGCCGGCGACTGCGAGCAACACGTGCGATCGAATGAGGGAAAAGGCCGAGCGAGTGCGCGCGTCATCGACGGACGCCCAATCGTGATGGGCATACAGCGCCGCACCGTGGTCGATGAGCCACGGGCTACGCTTCCAGATCATCAGGTTCGGGTTGCGGTGCGTGCGATCCGGATTGGTCGTGAGCGCATCGAGCCACACTGTTTGCGCGGCAAGTTCCGGCGACACGAGTTCACCGGCGGCGGACGGATCGAAATTGAACGCGCCTTCGAGGTAGCGCATGCCGACGTTCGTACCGTGACTTCGCCGCAGCAGGTCCTGAATTTCAGGATCGGGCTCACTGCGTCCGAATCGCGATGAAATATCCACGAGCACGAGCTCAGGCGTCGGTAGGCCGAGCGCCAGTGCGAGCCCACCAACGATCAGCTCGGAGATGAGGACCTTCGCGCCCTGTCCCGCGCCGCGGAATTTGACGACGAACAGGCCGCCGTCTTCCGTATCCACGACGGCGGGCAGTGACCCTCCCTCGCGAAGCGGCTGCACGTATCGCGAGGCAGCGTACCGTGGAAGCATCAGAACTCGCCGGTGTCCGTCTCGCGCCGGTCGCCTTGGTGCGGTGGCGAGGAAATCACGAGGAACCGCGCGTCCCCTGGCCCATCGTTTCGCGCCTGGTGCGCGGTGCCGGACGGCACTTCGATGCCACGCCCTGCGGTGAGCTCGTTCTGTTTCCCTTCGACTTCCATGACGATCGTGCCACTCAGCACGTAGAAAAACTGGAGGGCGCGCGTATGCCAGTGACGCACTTCCTTGGTGCCCGGCGGCATCCGCTCCTCGATCACACTGAGGGACGCGGCGCGCACCAAGTGCCAGCCTTCGCAGTTGTCGCCCCACGGATACTGCGGCGCCGTCGCAATCGAGATCGGGACTGGAATCATGTCGGCATGCCCGCGTTCTGGTGTCGACGCAAGATGCTTGCGCTGACTCCGTGGTGCCAGCGTCACTCTCGTGCCAGCTTCGTTGCGCGGCGCTGTAGATGGCCGCAACGGGTTACGCCGCGCGATCCAAATTGCCGAAATGGCGTGCTTCGGCGCGGCAAAAACATCCTTAACACGTTGTATCACAACGCTTTATAGGCTTTCTGGCCGCCTTGCAGTCGGAGGGATAACCGACTACTTTAGTCTCATATAGAATTGCACCGTACTGTCGGGAGATTTGTTGACATGAGTTCGTCCATCGATTCGCTGGTCAATCGCGAATACCAGTACGGCTTCGTGACGGA
>JBDTMO010000985.1:0-1750 GCA_039934235.1 bacterium
CGTGTTGTGCGCGAAGCGGATGCCGTACACACCGTCGGTGGACTTGAGCTTGCCGTCGCCCACGACCGCGGACTTGTCATAGCTGCCGACCACCGTGCCGTTGATGGCGCACTCGACCTTGTCGCCCTTGACGGAGACGGCGATCTCCTGCGTGATCAGTTCGCCTTTCGCCGCAGCCTTGTGGATCGCGGCATTCGCTTCTGGCCGGCGAGCGCTCACGGCGAACGGCGCCGGATTGAAGCCACGGACGATGAACGTGCCCGTGCCGTAGGCAGAGCAGTACAGCAGGCTCTGCTTGTCCGTGCCGAGATCGTTACCGCCGATCATGATGCCGTAGGGGTGCGGATGATCGTTCAGGCCCTGGAACTGGGGTTCCGTAAACGTTGCCTTGACGGTGTAGTTGCCGCTCGCGGTGTTGGCGGGATTCCAATACGTGACCGCCGGCCCCGTCGTGACGTGAAGCTTGTCGCCTTCCTTGGCGAGTTTCGAGTTGTTCAGTGTTGCTCCGTTCTTCTCCTCGCCGGCGTCGATCTTTCCCGTCCAGCCGGGAGCTGAAATTCCTCCTCCTGCCACCTTGCTGGTGGTCTCGGTCATCTGGGCCCGGGCGGTGCCCGAGGCGGGAAGAAACACGACGACTGCAACTGCTAGCGCGGAAGCATAAGCGCGACGCATAGTAGATCCTCTCGCTGATGAAGGTTGGCGACCGTCAAGTATACCCATGGGAATAGGACATGAGAAAGACGAGCACTGTCAGGATTTTGACAATGCTGGCGCTGGTCGGGGTCGCTTCGCCTAGCGCGCTGGCGCAGTCCGTGTCCGTCCGGGGAATCGCGACTGCGGAATTCATCTTTGAGACTGCCCCGTTCGCGAGTGCGCACGCGTCGACGATCGTGGAAACGCGAACCGGCCTGCTCGCCGCCTGGTTCGGAGGCACGCGCGAGTCGGCGCCTGACGTCGAGATCTGGCTCTCTCGTCGCATCAACGACCGCTGGACCGTGCCGCAGTCGGTCGCAACGGGCGTGCAACCCGACGGAACACGCTATCCCTGCTGGAACCCCGTCCTCTTTCAGTCGCGCGACGGCACGCTCTTTCTCTTCTACAAAGTGGGTCCGTCCCCCGCGGGTTGGTGGGCAATGGTGCGTACCTCGCGCGATGACGGCGGATCGTGGGGTGCCCCGCGCCGTCTGCCAGACGGCGTGCTCGGACCGATCAAGAACAAGCCCATACAGCTCGACGATGGCACGATCGTCAGCGGGAGCAGCACCGAATCGACTGCGTCACCGAGCGCATGGCGCGTCCACTTCGAGTTGAGCAGCGACACAGGCCGCACGTGGACGATCGTCACGCCGGCCGCTCAAGCGCCAGGCAATGAGATTGACGCGATTCAACCGAGCATTCTTCGTCACGACGGCAAGCTGCTGGCAGTAGGTCGCACACGCTCGGGAAGCATCTTCGAAACGTGGTCCAGCAACGGAGGAAAGAGTTGGCAACCACTGACATTGGGGACGTTGCCAAATCCCAACTCGGGCATCGACGCCGTGACGCTCCGCGACGGGCGCAAACTCATCGTCTTCAACAACACGCCGCGTGGACGCACGCCGCTGAACGTGGCAATCTCGGACGATGGCAAGACGTGGAGTCCACTCGTCGTGCTCGAGAGCGAAGCGGGTGAATACTCATACCCTGCGGTGATCCAGTCGAAGGACGGCCTCGTGCATATCACGTACACCTGGAATCGCCGGCGCATCAA
>JBDTMO010000986.1:0-1743 GCA_039934235.1 bacterium
GCAGCGAAGCCAAGATGCAAGTGGAACTCGCCCAGCTCGAGTACACGTTGCCGAGATTGACGCGCATGTGGACGCACCTCGAGAAGTTTCGCGGCGGCATTGGCGTGCGCGGTCCAGGTGAGACACAGCTCGAGACAGATCGCCGGCTGATCAACCATCGCATCAAGCTGCTGAAGGAGCGGTTGGCGCACGTGCAGCAAAACCGCGCGGTACAGCGGCAAAGCCGAGCGTCGTCGTTCAAGGCGTCGATCGTCGGCTATACGAACGCCGGCAAGTCGTCGATCCTTCGCGGCATGACGGGCGCGATGGACGTGCATGTCGAAGACAGGTTGTTCGCCACGCTCGATCCGCTCACACGCGAAGTGGACCTAGGCGAAAATGCACACGTGTTGCTCACGGATACGGTGGGATTCATCCGGAAACTTCCCCACCATCTTGTCGCATCATTTCGAGCAACACTGGAAGAAACGCGCGATGCGGATCTTCTCCTCCACGTCGTGGATGCCAGCCATCGCATGTGGGAAGAGCAACGACTCGTAGTGGAACAGGTGCTGGGTGATCTCGGCATCACTGACCAGCCGACGCTGCTCGTGTTCAACAAGATGGACCTGTTGAGTGAGGCCGATGCGCTGGCGCTGCAGGACCGCGTGATGGCGCTGGTGCCAAACGCCGTGTTCGTGTCCACCGAAGCGGAGCAGGGACTCGATCCGCTATTCCGCGCCCTGCGACATGCCATGCGCGCTCGACGTCCCGTTGCTGAAGTGTGGCTGAACCCGCGTGACGGAAAGCTCCTCGCGGAAATTCACCAGCAGGGTGAAGTGCTCGAGCAACGCACGGAAGGCGAACAAATGGTGATTCGCGCGAGACTGACGGAAAGGCTTCGCGGGCGCCTTGAGCAAGCGGGTGCGGACGTCCGCATCGCGAATGGCGCTGGCGCCAAGGTCGCTGCAGTGTAGAACGGTGGTTCGTGGCGGCTTCGCGTAATTGATGCGGCCTGTGCTGCCGGATAGGTTGCGAGCGTGATGACTCCTACTCTCCAGCGAGTGCGTGCGCTCGCGTCTGCTTCGTTCCTGCTCGTGTTCCTGGCATCGGCGTCAGGGGCGCAGGGCACGGGGCTCGTCGCATCGTCCGACCTCGTTTACGCGGACATCGAGCGACTTTCCGAACTTGGTGTACTCGATTCCACGGTCATTGGGCAGCGGCCATATTCGCGTCGCGAAATAGCGCGCATCGCTGGGGTGGCGCGGGCGCGCCTCGACGGCCGCAACCCCGGGCTTGAGCCTGTTTCCGCTTTTGCCGAGGGATTGGTTCGACGACTCGAGCGGTTCAACGGCGGTGCAGGCGATGAGTCGAGCAATGGAGACATCGCGTTGATCGACGGCCTTACACTTTCGTTCGTCAGCACCGATGCCGATCGTCGGGGCTTTCCTGCGGCGAATTCGAAGCCAGTCGAGGCGACGATTGACCCGCTGGCCCGACGACGGCTTGGCATGCCGTCGGTGCGCGGCGAAACCGGTTCGTTGGAAATCTCCCATCGAATTGAACCAACGAGTTGGTTGGCACTGCAGGCGCGTGAGCGGGTCGAGTACCGCAGGCCGAATGACACCACGCTAAAGAAGGACGCTGGCGAGCTTCTCCTGGCGTCGCTCCGCGCGCGCATTGGAAACCTGGCGGTCACCGTTGGCAGGCAGCAGCTGACGTGGTCGCAGAGCGAAGGGGATGGTCTGTTCCTCGCCTCTGACG
>JBDTMO010000987.1:0-1742 GCA_039934235.1 bacterium
GTGGGAAATGTGGACGATGCCGTCAAGTACGCGAAGGCGGACGTTGCCGCCGACCCGGCCAACAAGGATCGCGCGTCGAACCTGCTTCTCAGCCTCGGCAAGAAGCAGTACGATGTCGGCAACGCCTCCAAGAAGCCGGAAGACTTCAAGAAGGCGCTGCCGTTCCTCCAGGCGTCTGACGAAATCGGCGCGAGCGCGAACGCCAAGTTCCTCATCGGCGTGTCCGCGTACCAGGCGATGGCTGGCTCCGCAGAACTGCTCAAGGTTTCCAAGTCGTGCGACGATTTCAAGGCGGCGAATGACCTGCTGACGATGGTGAACATCAACATGCCGGCCGGCGGCTCCGTCGACGCGAACACCGCCAAGTTGATCCTCGGTGGTGCCGCGCAGTTCCAGCCGTTCATCGAAGGCTCGATGAAGAAGTTCTGCAAATAATCGCTCGTGGTGGTCTAACCGACTCTCTGAGGTGAGGACTATGTGGGCTTCACACCGCTCTGCATTCGTGGCTGCCGGACTGACTGTGGCACTGGCCCTGACGACCGCTCCGTCGATCGTCCGTGCCCAGCGACAGCAGGTCCCCGGTCCGGATACAAAGCGGGTGCTTGTCACCACCTTTCGCGGCGACGTCGAAGGAGGCGTCAAGGCGGCCAATGAGATTCGCGACCGCATTGCCAGTGAATACAGTGTTCGGCAGCTCTTGCCAACCAGCAAGAAGATCATCGACACCACACTGGTGAACTCGGGCTACACCCCGGATTCCGCGCTGAGCCCGTCCGACCAGAAAGAGCTCGCGCGCATGGTCCACGCGGACGAGGTCATCGACGGCACGGTGCAAAAAACCGCGACGGGCTATCGTCTCAACGTGCGGATGTTCCTGCCACGTGACATCGGCCTTTCGCAGCCGTTGGTGACGAACCTCGAGACGAACAATTTCGGCGACGCGGCAAAGCAGGTCGTCGATGAATACGATCGCGCGCGGAAGCAGATTCCGGACAACCAGGCGTGCGAAAACGGCCTCCGCGCCAACACGCCGGCGGTCGCCATCTCGGCGGCACGCAAGGGAATTAGCGGATATCCCAAGGCGACCATCCTGCGTCTCTGCCTCGCCAGCAGCTACGCGGCGATGAAGCTCACGGCGGATTCCGTTGGACCGTGGAAGGATTCGGTCATCGCCATTACCAAGGTCGTCATCGATCTCGACAAGGTGAGCCGCATGGCCTACCAGTTCCAGATCGAGGCGTACAAGCAGCTCCACGACACGACCAACCTCGTGCCCGCGCTGCTCGGCTACATGAATTCCGATCCAACCAACGCGACGCTTCGTGAGCAGGTGATTTTCGAAGTGATTCAGTTGGGCAAGGCGAAGATGGCAGAAGAGATGGCTGCGTCGCTCGTGAAGGACAATCCCGGTGACCCGGGGTATCTCAAGACCTACTGGATCGTTCTTCGCGCCGCGAAGAACTTCAAGGAATCGGTCAAGGTTGGCGAGTTGGTTGCGGCGGCGGATACGACAGCGGCCGACACCTCGTACTTCCAGCGGCAGATTCAGGATCTCGTCGCGGATAGCAACTTCACCAAAGCCGCCCTGATGGCAGGGACGGCATCTGCGAAGTTTCCGAAGAGGACGGACTTCCTGCTGCAGAAAGCGCAAAACGAGCGTCGCACGGGCCAACTGCCTGCCGCGAAGGCCTCTCTCGAGCGTGTGCTCGAAATCGATCCGAAGGCCAACGGCGCGAATTACC
>JBDTMO010000988.1:0-1736 GCA_039934235.1 bacterium
GATGGCGAGGCGGGTGCCGATCCGTCCCTGCAACGCACCGATTTGCGACAGGTGTCCGCGCTGCGCGTCGGACATTGCGTCACCGATGCTGAGCAGCGTGCGCAATGAGTCTGCGACCGCACTCGCGCTGTCCATTCGCGCCGTGTATTTGCTGCCACCGCGAAGCAAGTCGTTCTGCGCGAGCACGACATACTGGCGCGTGGCTTCCTGGCTGGCGAATAGCGCGTTCTTCACGGAGATCACGCGGCGTGTGCTCGCCTGCAAGTCGCGATGCGCGCGGCGCTGCATCGTCGTCCCAAAAACGCCTGTGAGAAAGAGGAGGGCGATAATCGACCCAAAGCCAATGAGCACCCGACCGCGTATCGTCCGGCGCTTTGCGCCGCTCGGTAAACGCCATGCGGCGGTCATTGGTTTGCCTCCGCGATCCGGACCTGCTTTGTAATGGGGTTGCGGCTCGCATCGAAACCGATGACTCCGGTGGCGCCTGAATACGCTGGCCGCGACCTGCCGACGGTGGCAATCCAGTCACGAATCTTTCGACGATCCGATCCCTCGGACTGCTCGGCGAGGCCAATCAGCATTGCGGCATCGTAGCCGAGTGCGCCCCATCGATCGGCGACCATGCCCGTGCGGCTCAGGAATGCGGTGGCGAATTTCGCGCCTTCGGGCGTTGCGGGATGCGTCGCAGAATAGAGCTGGACGAATCGCATTCCCCGCAATTCGCGCATCGAAACGGAGTCGCTCGCCTCCGGTGGGTTCGTCCCAAGCACCTGCGCCGTGCCTCCCGCGGCATGGAGTGCGCGAGCGAACGGTCGTTCCTCCGTGGTATTGCCGGCAATGACAGCGCCTGGGGTTGCGGATTTCACCAGTCGCTTGGCGTACGCATCGAATTCCGGTATGTCTTCCGTGAAGGGGTCACGTTCCGTAACCGTTCCTCCCCTCGCGAGGTACTCGGTGGCGAATGCACGTAGCAGCTCCGTTCCTGACGGCTCGTTGCGATAGAGCATGCCCGCGCGATGGACATTCAACGAGTCAGCCAGGTAGCGCGCCAGCGCGCGAGCCTGCTCGGTCGTCGTGGGGCACACTCGGAAAATCCAATCGGAAGCGAGCGTGACTGCGGGGGCGCCGGCCGTGGGTGAAACCGCTGCAATTGCGTTGGCTTCTCCATTGCTGCGATCCGCGTAGACAGCTGCGGCGGTAATTGTGGCCGCACTCTCCGTGTGGCCCACGATGCCGATGACGTCCGGGTCGTCGCGAAGGGCCAAGGCGATCGCGACGACGGTTTTTGCCGACGCCGGCGGCCGGCGGAGGGCGAGCACCGGCGACCCACTCGGTCGCGTTGCGTTCAGCTGATCGAGAGCCATCTGCACGCCCTCGAACACATTGACGTATCGCTCAGGCGCCGTCAGGCCAACTGCGACACCGACGAAGAGCGAATCTCCGCGCGAAGAGGCATGCGATCGTGTTCGACTGCAGCCGGTGGCTGCCGTCAGCATCACGACGCATGCGAGGGTCGCGATCACGACGCGCGGAGGCAGCAGGGAACCGATCATTGGTTGGTCCGGGGAACAAATACGTCGCAACGTTCGCCTCGAGGCGGAAACGCGGGAGGTACGTGACGGCCTCGGAGGCCTGTGCCGTCGTCAAGTCATATGAACTATGGTTGGACGACCCCCCCGTAGGTGGGTAACAGCGGTGTCAATGGTCCGATTCACCCCGTGCCGCTCCGGGCGTCG
>JBDTMO010000989.1:0-1724 GCA_039934235.1 bacterium
CGCCGCGGCCAATCTCACGCACGATGTGGTACCGTCCACCAAGTTCCGCGGGCAGCTCGGGACCAGGCTCGGTGAGCAGCGGCGCAAATGCGACCATCGCGGGCGTGGCGAGCAGGGAGTGCCCGCGCTCACACGCCACAATCAACGCGGTGACCTCGATGCGCAACGACAGATCGTTCCGGCATGCGTCATCAATGAACGCCGATCGCATCGAGGGATCGAGCTCGAGCGCGGCGTCCAGCAGCGGTTCCAGCACGCTCCATCGCTCGGGCGAGAGCGATCCCATCATGAGCTGAGCGGCAGCGTGCTGGAGGGATCGAGGTCTCGGGCGCAGTCAGCGCCGAGCGCCTGGTAGAGCAGGCCGCGCGCCTTGACCCAGTCTCGACGCACCGTGCGCTCCGTGATGCCGAGCGCTTCCGCCGTTTCCGGCTCCGTCATTCCTCCGAAGAATCGGCACTCGACAACGCGCGCGAGTCGGGGATTGAGTGTCGAGAGATGGTCGAGCGCTTCGTGAAGTTCCAGCAGCGATTCCGCCTGCGTGTCTCTCGCCACCAATGCGTCGTCAAGCGTCACAGCGCGTTGCGCTCCCCCTCGCTTGTCGGCCGTCCGGCGTCGCGCGCGATCGACCAGGATGTGCCGCATGGCAACGGCGGCGACGCCGAGGAAGTGCGCGCGTGTGTGCCAGTCTGCATGCTGTGAGCTCGAGAACTTGAGGTACAGCTCGTGGACGAGTGCCGTCGTCGACAGCGTGTCACTTGGACGTGCCGCAAGCTCGCGTCGCGCGGTCCGTCGAAGCTCCTGATAGACGAGTGGGAGGATCCGATCGAACGCATCGGGGCGGCCGGCGCGAAGATCCGCCAGCAACTCCGTGACGCTCGTGCGCTCCTCCGGGACGTCGCGTGCTCGCCCGATCGCAATTTCCTTCTCAGGGCGTGTCACGGAAGACCCGTCGACGTGGGATAGCGAGAAGCGCCGGGCGAGGTCGCGGCTGCTCGTGCGTCGAGCGTCGTCAGGCCGTCCACCCTGGCTGTTATTGTAACCAAGAGATCGAGGGGCGGCTTCGCCCGCTTGCGTCTCGTCACACAAGTTAATTTGCGGCCGCTGGCCCGATACTCTGGCGGCCCGAACTGGTCTCTGCGGCTGAGTCCGGCGAGTCATGCGCGCGCGTGTTGAATCGTCATTCCTGATCGTACGACATTCCCGGAGCAAACCGGACACGCGAATAATATTGCTTGGTTATGAATCGGCGGTAGCCGTTTTCGGACTCGAGACCGGTGCGCGGATCTGCCTCGTGGATTCGAACGGCCACCGGTTGGTCCGCGCCGGCGTCGGTTCGCCCCGTGAGGTGCCCACTGGTCACTTTGTCGTGGCTTCTGACGCGTCGTGGCGACTATCGTGTGGCTCCTCCAGAATGAGAGTTGCCGGTGCGCATCGTCGTCCTTGCCTTGCTCGCGAGCGGGAGTTGCCTTCACGCGCAGGCGCCGCGCGCCGCGGAGGAGCGCGCGGGTTTCGTCACGACACTGGGCCGCGACACCGTCGCCCTCGAAAGCTTCACGCGCACGAACACCCGGCTGGACGGAGACATCGTGATTCGCATTCCCGGCACGGTGCGGATTCACTATGCCATCGAGCTCACCGCCCGGGGCATCGCGAGCTCGGTCATGGAGATCACACCGTTCGACGTCCCCAGCGTCGTCTCCCGCCGCATCGCGCTCACCTTTCGC
>JBDTMO010000990.1:0-1717 GCA_039934235.1 bacterium
CCTCACGGTCGCAATACTCTAGGAACGGTATGAGAAACTTACGTGTGAGCCCGAGTAAATCCCGAAGCTCGGCCGGCGCATACTCCTTCCCATCCGACATGCCAGCTGCCATGCGACCCAGAAGATCGTACACCGCAGCACTGGTGAAGGATCGACCAGGCTCTACGGCCACCACGACTCCCTCCCGCGCGAGCCAATTCGCAATGTCCTGGATCTGCGCCAGCCTCACACCAAGCGATGCGGCAAGCTCGTCAAGGCTGGGAGGTTCGATCCCGGCACGCTCAAGCGCAGCGAACACCTGGTCACGCAGCGCAGACTGCGTGGAGTCGAGCGTCGGTGTGAAGGCAGCGTTTGCCACAAGACCACCGCTCGATGTGATCTGGCCCGAGGTCGTCAACTCCGCGAGAATAGCCGCCGCGACGTCATCGGGCGCTTCGAGTCGCGAGCGCAGCCACTGCAGCGGCGCTCCCACTTCGAGCGGATGTTCGGCGTGATATGCCGCGAGCACTGCTCGCGCGCTCGCCGTCAGCCGATCTCGAGTCGCCAAGCCGATAAATCTCGGGCCCACGCGCCAACCATCGACACTCGCTAACAACGACTCAATGTCAGATGGCATGAGTCCAAGCCGCACCGGCAATTCCCGGACGTTTACACCCGCTGCTCCTGCCTCAGCCGCGAGGACTGCGAGCGTCGTTCGCGAGTCGCGCGACGCCAGCGGCCAGGGGCGGGCGCGCGTTGGCGCAAGGGGATCGGTGACGATGCCGCCACCAAGGGTCGCGACAGGCGACGCCGAGCGAAGCACGAACCGGTCTCCAGCCCGCACGACGATCGGCTCGTCCAGAACAACGCGGGCGGACACTGTTGCGCCTGGCTCGAGTGCTCCATCACGGACGACCAGGCGAGCCCCCACTTCGTTCGTGCCGAGATGGAAGCGCACGCGTGAGCGCGTGCCAAGCGTGACAGCAATATCGGGAAGGAGCGACACATCGGCGCGAATGACGCGAGTCGACGACCATGCGTCCCCCTGCACGAGGACGGCCCCGCGTCCAACCTGATCCAGCTCGATGCCAACAAGTGCAATCGCGGCGCGATCACCGGCGCGAACCGTGTCTACGACATGTCCGTGCGCGTGAAGCCCACGCACGCGCGCCGTGACATCGGACGGAAAAAGGCGGACACTCGCATCGCGTGAAAGCATGCCCGACCACACCGTCCCCGTGACGACGGTGCCGGTACCGCGAACAGTGAACGCGCGATCGACAGGGAGGCGAAAGAGGTCGCCGGACGATCGCTCCGGGATTTGTGCCGCGACGTCTGCGAGCGCTCGACGCAGTGTATCCAGCCCCTCGCCCGTCGTGGACGAAACCGGAACGATCTGCGCATTTGCAAGTGATGAAGACTCGAGAGTCGCTCGAAGATCGTCCTCGACAAGTGCGAGCCACTCCGCGTCGACGAGATCGCATTTTGTGAGCGCAACAACGCCGGCCCGGACGCCGAGCAACGCAAGGATCGCGAGGTGTTCGCGCGTCTGCGGCATGACGCCCGAGTCAGCGGCAACAACCAGAAGCGCGAGATCGATGCCCGTGGCGCCGGCCACCATTGTCCTGACAAACGCTTCGTGCCCCGGCACATCAACTACGCCGAGCTGCCCAACGCCGTCGAGCACGAGCGGCGCGAAACCGAGATCGATGGTGATGCCGCGCCGCTTTTCTTCCGG
>JBDTMO010000991.1:0-1713 GCA_039934235.1 bacterium
AGATGGCCGGCCTCATCGCAGACGGCAAGTATTTTACGGCGCGCATCGAACAGCTGGAGGAAATGCCGGTCGATGTGCGCGAGCTCGATGAACGGCGTCGCGCGACATTCGATGAAGTCGGCAAGCTGGAACGACGGCTGGCCAAGGTGCAACTCGCCGTGCAGGAGCTCACGGGCCTGACGCGTGACCTGCATGCGCGCGAGCTACGCTTCGCACAGGTGCGCGCTGATCGCGAGGCCATTCCCGCCGGCTACGATGCCGCCCGCCATGCCGCGGCTCGGCGCGAACTTGAACGACTCGGGCCGATCAATGGGCGAGCGACGCGACTCGCCGCGTTGATGGAGCGCAGGCCGGTGCTCGAGTCAGAACGCGATCGCGCGGCGGCTGGCATTGCGAGCGCACAGCACCGTGTTGCCGCTTTCTCCGCCCGGCGCGACGTGCTCGCATTCTCCGAGCAGGGCTACGCGGCCATCCGCATGCAACACGAGCGGGCGGCGACGGAATTGCGCAGCGCCGAGCTGGACGCCGTTGCCGCGGAGGGCGAAGCCACAGGAGCACAGGCCGCCGTGACGCGTGCGGAGCAGGCGCGGCGGGACATGCTTCGCATTCGAGGACAGCTCGAGGTGCTTGACCGCGAGCGCCGCCTGCATGAGGAGTTGGATCGCGCGTACACCGACATGCGGACGGACAAGAACGTCGAGCTTCGCCCGGAGATCGGCGAAGTGGCCAGCGGGTTCTTGCGGGACCTGACTGACGCCCGGTACAACGAGCTCGAACTCGACGACAACTACAACCTGACGGTCTATCAGGGCGCGGATCCCAAACCCGTCATTTCCGGCGGTGAGGAAGACATCGCGAATCTCTGCTTGCGGCTGGCCATCTCGCAGATGATTGCCGAGCGCGCGGGCCAGAGTTTTTCGCTGCTGATCCTCGACGAAGTGTTTGGCTCACTCGACGAGGCACGACGCCAGAATGTCGTCGAGCTGTTGCGCGGGCTGCACGACCGCTTCGAGCAAGTCATCATCATCACGCACATCGAGCAGGTTCGAGAGGGATTGGATCGCGTCATCACCGTGCGGCACGACGAGGAAACCGGCAGCTCCGTCGTCACGCAGATGGACGCGACGCTAGACGAAAGCGAGCTGCTCCTCGAGGTGGGCGACTAATGGCGATTACGCGGAGTTGGCGGCCGACGGCCCATATGGAAGGCCCGTTTCGCGCGCGCGTCGAGGACATCCCGGCGCTGAACGTCGTGTTCAGCGATGCGTTCACGGAACGGTATCGCCGCGACGGGATGGTCGGTGTGCGCGTGCCGAACCTCAATCCGAAAGTGTGGCGGTACGCGATCGAAGATGCCGATGGGGGCGCCATGATCTGGCGCGACGGAAATGGTCGCGGCGAGATTGCTGCGTTCAACATGGTGCACCGCTCAGGTGTGGAAGGGTGGATGGGCCCTCTCGCCGTGCGCACCGAATACCAGGGCAGCGGGGCGGGAAAGGAAGTCGTCCAGCGCGGTGTGTCGTGGCTGCGTGAAAGTGGCTCGCGCGTGATCGGACTCGAGACCATGCCGCGCACCATGGACAACATTGGATTCTACTCGGGGCTTGGCTTTGTGCCCGGGAAGCTCACCATCACACTCACGCTCGAGGCAAAGAGCGCCGATCGCGCCCCTGAACTGTTCGGCCGCATGAGCATGCGAGATCGTGATGAGGA
>JBDTMO010000992.1:0-1712 GCA_039934235.1 bacterium
GATGCAACGGATGCGTCGCGAAAGATCGAGGTGCAGATCGGTCGCGACCTCCAATTCATTCGCATCAACGGTACGTTGGTCGGCGGGCTTGTTGGCCTGATTCTCTATATTGTCAGCGTGCTCGTTCGTTGAGCGCGCGGTTTTCTAAAGGAGGGTTCGTGATTCGCCGTTTTGTTCTTGCCATGCTGTGCCTACCCTCGGTGCTCGTGGCGCAGGCCCAACTGGAATACGCTGGACGTCGCTCCGATCTCGCCGCAAAACTGCCCGACGGCGCGTTTGTCGCGCTCGGCGGACATGAGCCGGCGCAGGACTACCTGTCGTTCATTCAGACTCCGTCGTTCTACTACCTGACGGGATTCAAGGAGCCGGATGCGGCGCTCCTGATGATCAAGCGCGAGGGTGTGGTGCGCTCGGCCACGATGTTCGTCAATCCGCGACAGCCAAGCCGAGAGGTGTGGACGGGCACCCGCGTTGGCGTGGAGGCGATTGGAACGTTGACTGGCATCCGTGGCCGGCCGGCGAACGACCTGCACAAGGTGCTCGATTCGCTCGCCGCCGCGGGAGTGCCCTTCAGCGTCGTTGGCGAAGTGGGGCGTGTGGCCGATGATGACGGGTCGCCAGCGGTTCGCTCGCCGGACGAACAGATTTTCGACCGGTTGAAGCGGAAGTATCCGTCGCTCAAGGTGACGACCGTCAACGATGCGGTGGAGCAGCTGCGCGGCAGAAAGAGCGCGTCCGAGATCGTGATGATCCGGAATGCCGTGGACATCACGGTGCGCGCGCACAAGGAAGTCATTCCGGCCGTGAAGCCTGGCTTGAACGAGTTCGAGCTGCAGGCGCTGATCGAATACACGTTTCGTCGCAATGGTGCAGACCGGCCGTCCTTTTCGACAATCGTGGGATCTGGTCCAAACTCGACGACGCTGCATTACAACGTGGACGACCGGTTCATCGGCGCGACTGATCTCGTGGTGATGGATATCGGCGCGTCGTTCAAGGGGTACGCTGCCGACATCACGCGCACCGTTCCCGCGAGTGGCATCTTCACGATAGAGCAGCGCGCGATTTACCAACTCGTGCGCGATGCGCAGAAGGCGGCCGAACGTCAGGCCCAACTCGACTATTCCGCCCGGCTCATGACGGATTCGTCGAACGGAGTGCTGGCGGCTGGCCTGACGCGACTTGGCCTCATCGAATCGCCGGGCGCGACGTACGATTGCGTCGCCGGCGCCCAGCCGCGCCAATGTTCGCAGCTGCAGCTGTTCTACATGCACGGCATTGGCCACGGGATTGGCCTCGAGGTGCACGATCCGGATCAGTTCTACTTTACGGGGAAGATCCAGCCCGGCAGTGCGTTTACGATCGAGCCCGGCGTTTATGTGCGCGAACACGTCCTCGAGGAGATTCCGGATACGCCGCGCAATCGTGAATACGTGGCCAGGGCGCGCGCCGCCGTGACGCTGTACAAGAACATCGGCGTGCGCATCGAGGACAATTA
The DNA here is from genome assembly GCA_039934235.1 of bacterium. Taxonomy (GTDB): domain Bacteria; phylum Gemmatimonadota; class Gemmatimonadetes; order Gemmatimonadales; family Gemmatimonadaceae; genus AG11. Next base: position 1,499 of record JBDTMO010000992.1, read on the forward strand.
CATCGCGACGACGAAAGGTGTCGAGTGGGTGTCGCAGTTGCCGCGCGAGATTGACGAAATTGAGGAGATGATGAAGAAGGGGACGACCGGCGTCGCTGCGCGCGATGAATTCCGCGTCGAGAAATACCGGATGATTCCGTAGCCGGTGCCCGAACAGCGCACCACCATGTCCAACGCGGCGGCCGTACCCATGGTCGCCGCGTTGCTCTTGAGC
>JBDTMO010000993.1:0-1711 GCA_039934235.1 bacterium
CTGAAGCACGGCCGCACGGACAAGACGGAAGACGTCGTCAACAAGGGCGATCGCGTCACGGTGAAGCTGCTGGATCGCGACGAGCGCGGACGTTTGCGCTTGTCGATGAAGGCGCTCGTCCCGCGGCCTGAGGGCATGCCTGAGGAAGAGCCGCGCCCGCCGCGTGCCGAGGGCGATCGTCCTCCGCGCGAAGATCGTCCACGAAGCGGTGGCGGTGGAGGCCGCGGCCGCCGCTAGTGGGCTCCGGTGACACGCCGGCGGGCTTCCGCCGGACCGTGCTCTCCAATGGACTGACCGTACTCTCGGAGCGTATGCCCGGAGTGCGGTCGGTCGCGTTCGGGGCATGGGTGCGCGCCGCGTCGCTCCACGAGACGCGAGAGAAGATGGGAGTGTCGCACCTCCTGGAGCACATGGTCTTCAAGGGCACCGCGAAACGTTCGGCCAAGCAGATTGCGTTGGAACTCGAAGCGCTCGGTGGCTCGCTCGACGCGTATACGTCGCGTGAACACACCGTGTATCAGGCTCGCGTGCTCGATGAGCATCTGGATATCGCGGCCGACGTCATCGGCGACTTCGTCTTCCGTCCGCTGCTACGCAAGAAGGATCTCGAGCTCGAACGAAAGGTCGTCCTGGAAGAGATCGCGATGGTGGAAGACACCCCAGACGATCTCGTGTACGAGCTCCACAACGAAGCGCTGTGGGGACCGCACCCTTACGGCTACTCGATTCTCGGCACGCGTGATTCGGTGTCGGCACTCGGTGTGGATGACCTGCAGGCGCTTCATGCGCGAGCGTATCATCCGTCCCAGCTCATCGTCGCCGCGTCTGGCAACGTGGAGCACGACGCGTTGCTCGCGTCGCTTGAGCGCACGGGATGGACCGAAGATCGTCCCGGAGACAGCACGCGCCTTGTCGTCCCGCCACCCATGGCGCTCACGCCGTCGCGCAAGCACGTGAAGCGCGACGGCGCGCAGACGCATATCGTCGTCGGAAGTGCGACCGTTCCGCACGGTGACCGGCGCCGGCATGCCCTCGTACTGCTCAGCGTCCTGCTCGGTGGAGGCATGAGCTCGCGCTTGTTCCAGCGCGTTCGCGAGGAGCTTGGCCTGGCCTACAGCGTCTACACATTCCAGTCGTTTCACGCCGACATCGGCATGCACGGTGTGTACGTGGGCACAGGGCCGGACACGGCGCGCGAGGCACTTGATGCCATCGATGCTGAGTTGGCATCCGTGGCGATGAGTGGCTTGCCGCCCGCTGAACTGGCGATGGGCAAGAGCCAGCTCAAGGGGCAGATCACGCTGTCGCTCGAAAGTGTGAGCGCTCGCATGTACCGGTGCGCCGGTGTGGAGCTGTACGGTGAACCGTATCGCACGCTGGACGAAATGCTTGCGCTCGTTGACGCGGTGACGGAAGAGCAGATCGCTGACGTTGCGCGCGACTTCTTTGGTCCGGAGCGGCAGACGGTTGTATCCCTCGGGCCCGGTGATGACTTTTAAGAACTGTCGTTTAGAGCGCCGAGATGCACGCGCGACCAATGCGTTCGGCCGAAGGTGAGGGTTCTTCGGGCTCGGTTCACGACGACAGAAAATTAGTTTGTCCGCTATCTCGACAAATTCACACGCAACCACAGTCCGCCCCATGAAAATCGGCGTTCCAAAGGAAATAAAGACCAACGAGAACCGTATCGCGCTCGTGCCGGCAGGCGCTG
>JBDTMO010000994.1:0-1706 GCA_039934235.1 bacterium
TCGTTATTGGATGGCAGGTGAAGATCATCCGGCGACTTGGCGTGTCCGGTGCACCGCCCGCCTTCTCTGGTCCAATGACGCTAACGTCGATTACGTGCGGCGGATTCGTCGTGCCCGAGCTGGCGCTGCCGTGACCCGCTTGCGACCAGAGATGCGGCTTGATGAGATCCTCATACGGACCTTCCATACGACGCACGAATGCCGCTGACACGCGCTGCTGGCCCGCCTTGATGTTAATCGGTTCGGTGCGAATGTAGTCCGCTCCGAGAATGTTGTCAGCCGTATTGATCGACCGTTCCACTGCGTGTTCGTAGTGCACGAGCGCCACTCGCACACCATCGACGGAGACGTCGATGTCTTCGAGCTTGGTGCCCACGCCGCCTTCGACATTCATGCGCAGTGTGTACATGCCGTCAGCGGGGAAGGCGTGCTCGGCGACGATGCCGCCACGCGTGCCATACGGCGCGCCTTCGACGTGATCCCACTGGTGCTGTGACGAGAGCGGGGAGGCCGTGTACGTCGTCACGAGATTCGCGGCGCTGCGATCGCCGAGTGCCATGCGACTCACCGCGGCAGCCGCGTTGAGGTAGGACTCGAGCAACGTCGCCGACAGGGCCTGCGCATCGGCGATGTTATCGAAGTTGGCGCTCTTGGTATCGAGTGGCAGGTAGTCGCTCGCGATGACGTCGACGCCAATGAGGTCGCGGACGGCGCGCTCGTACTCCGGCCGGTTCAGGCGTGGGAAAGGCCGCGAACCCGGATTAGGCGGCGCCGACCTGTCAATCAGATTCTCCATCGCCTCGGCAAGGGCGATGAGCGTGTCGCCGAGTGGGCGCGGCGAGCCAGGTGGCGGCATGATCTGCGCGCGCAGCTTGCGAATCATCTTCTCGGATGTCGCGAGATGCGCCGCTGCCGAGTCGAGGTCGAAGTTGGCGAGCGTGAGATTGCCTTTGAGCGTGATTGGATTGTGGCAATCCGTGCAGTACTGCGCGACGACCTCGTTGAGCGCCTTGGGTGAGATGGCGCGTGCGCGCGAATGCGGGGCCGGTGCGGGTTTGTGAACGACTCCGCGGCGCGCCGGCTTCGGAGCGCTGGGAGCGGTCGTCGCCGTACCCGCTGTGGTATCGGCGGCAAGCACGAGCGCCGCCGACGCGAAGACCAGCACTACGCGCACGAATGTCATAGCTCGTGCTTCTCCCGCGTCTGGTTGCTGATCTGCAGATCCCATCCGTCGGGATCACGTACATGAAAGCTTTTGAACTTTGAAGTGGCAATATCCCCGCCCGTACCAGTGTCGACGCGCGGATTGAGACCGCGCTTGGTCAGCTCGGATTTCACCATCTCGGTATCCCAGGGTTCGATGCCCCACGAGATGTGGTTGATCACGCCAGTGATTGGCGGGCGCGGGGCGCCTCCGCGACCGGCTGCTTCGCCTGCGGCCGTCGTTGGTGCGGGAGCGGGCGGTGTGGCTGCGGGTTCGCCCGCTGGTGCCGCTCCGGCCGCGGCGGCTCGTCCTCCGCCACCGCCCGCGTTGCGGATGATGATTCCGCCAATGCCGTTGATGTCGAGTGCCGCCTGGCGTCCTGTGTCGGAGCCTGGGTTGACGGTCCAGCCCATGAGGCTCGTGTAGAAGTCGACGCTGCGCTTGTAGTCGGAGACCTGGTAGGAGATGTGATCCAGCCAGACGGTTTTCCACGGTGCGGCGG
>JBDTMO010000995.1:0-1695 GCA_039934235.1 bacterium
CAACGAGAAGGTGGGCCGGCGTCCGTGGGGCGAACTACGGCGCTGTGGAGGTGCTGGTGGCTGGCTGGAACTCGTAAATCGCGGCCCCTTTCAGCCGGGCCCTCTGCTTCAAGGGCGCGTTGAGTGCTTTTTCGATCAGGGCAAGACGCGCGGGCTCTGACGGATAATAGTACTCGTAGCCAGTGGAGTCGACCACGACGAGGAAGGTCGGCTTTTGGCCCCGTATCGCCGCGCGCATGACATCCTCACTTAGCGTGAGAGGATACGGTACCGTCTTGTGATGCGTCGCGAAATTGAGGCTGGCAAAGTGTCGCGCCATGGTGACACTCGAATCGGGTGCATTTGCGCTCAACCACTCGCTCACCTGATGGATTGGACCAGCCGGAATCTGAAGTTGCCGCGTGACATTGAATCGCGCGATCCTCGCGATTCCGAGCACGCCGAGCACGCCGAACCCGGCGAGGTACGCGGCCCTGGAATAGTTTACGACGCGGCGGGAGCCTGGAACGCCGGCCGGCGTCATACGAATCTCGGCCAGGGCGGCCGCGGCGATGCAGCCCGCCCAGAAAAGAAGACCGACGATGGCTTGCTTGCCGATGCCTCCGGTTGACGACCGCAATCCGTTTGCAAGGGCGACCAGTTCGACCGCGGCGATGACGGCCACGGTCCGCGCAGTCACACGCGGCCGCGCTCTGAAGGCCTTGGCCATCCCGCGACATCCCGACACCACAAGGAGCGCGATGAGCGGAATGAGCGGCATGATGTAGCGGGTCCCTTCGTCGAAGGGCCACACGGCAAGAACGCCCATGTAGCCTAGAACGTACCAGCTCACCAGCGGAATCGAACGCCGCCATTCCTCGATCAGTCCAACCACGAGCACCACCGCAGAGACGACCACGAGCGGCGACGTCCAACTCGGCTCGATCCAACCCATGTTCGTCAGGATCGATGCCGCCTCCGCTGCCTGGATCCTGATATTGCCGGGAATGCGCTGCAGCACCTGAAAAACGGTTGCTTCGCCCGCCGTGGGATGATGTGGATCGCGCATCCAGAACCAGCGGTCGTACGCGGTGGGCTCGCCGGGATACGTGAGGACGATGTGACCTTTTGTCCACCGGCTCCAACTCACCATATAGAGCGCGGACACTGTCACCGGCACGAGCATGCGTTGCGTGTATTGCTTGAGCCGTGCTCGCTGGGTCACTGCGATATGGAGTCCGGTCATCACGACCGCGACCGCCAGCGCCACGCCAATGGTCCGCGTGGCAACCGCACCCAGGAGCAACAGCGCGCCCACGAGCGCCCGCGCTGATACCCAGCCGCGGATCGGCGCCGAATTGGTCCGCTCCACCCAAGCGAGAAAGCCGATGGTCATGACCGTGAAGACGATCTCGGACCGCACTTCACGCGTTGCGATCTCGAATACAGTGGGAGATACGATGAGCGCCGCGATCAACCACCACGCATGCCGCTCCTTGCGGGCAGCGTACAGCACCCATGACGCATACAAGACGAGCGGAAGGAGTGCCGCTGTGTAACGGGCAAACCACGCATAGTCTCCATTGGTCAGCCATTCCACCGGCATGAGAAACAGCGACCAGCCTGGCGGATATTGCGTCTGCACTCGACCGGCGACTCGGTAGCCAAGTCCCGACGCCATGGACTTCGCCGCCCCGATGTAGAAGGATTCATCCG
>JBDTMO010000996.1:0-1647 GCA_039934235.1 bacterium
TGATGTACATGAGGACCCGATGACGAATCGGTTGCCCCGGCGAGACGCACTTCCCATTATTCGCTCGCCCACCGCTGAACTAAATCCACCACGCGCCGGACGAGCCCTGATATGGCTGTTCTCGCCTTTCTCGATCGAGAGCACACCATCGCTCCGCCCGGCTACAACCGGTGGCGCGTGCCACCAGCCGCACTCGCCGTCCATCTCTCGATTGGCCAGGCATACGCGTTCAGCGTGTTCAACATCCCGCTCTCGCGCTCCATCGGCATCACCACGTCCGCACCAAACGATTGGTCGCTCAGCACCATCGGCTGGGTGTTCAGCCTCGCCATCGTCTTCCTCGGAGTATCAGCAGCATTGTTCGGCAGCTGGCTCGAACGCGTCGGTCCGCGTAAAGCGATGTTCACGTCCGCGCTGTGCTTCAGCGGCGGATTCCTCGTTGGCGCCGCAGGAATTGCGTTCCATCAATTCTGGCTGCTGCTCCTCGGCTACGGCGTCCTTGGCGGCATCGGACTCGGCATCGGCTACATCTCGCCGGTCTCCACGCTGATCAAGTGGTTTCCCGATCGGCCAGGCATGGCCACTGGCCTGGCAATCATGGGATTCGGCGGCGGTGCGATGATCGCGTCGCCACTGTCGGTGAAGTTGATGGAGCACTTCAAGACGCCAGCCTCCACCGGCGTCACCGCAACCTTCATCACACTCGGCGCGATCTACCTGGCTTTCATGATGTTTGGTGTGTTCACCGTGAGGTTGCCTGCATCAGCTCGGACGCCAGCAGGCGGCTCCGCGGGTTCGTCCGCTGTCGGTAAGACGACGAGCCCCCACGATGTTGCGGTTGGTGCAGCGGTGCGCACGCCGCAGTTCTGGCTGTTGTGGATCATGCTGTGCCTAAACGTCACGGCGGGCATTGGTGTGTTGGGACAGGCATCGGCCATGATTCAGGAGATGTTTCCCGGCGTGATCAGCGTCGGCGCCGCCGCGGGCTTCGTCGGATTACTCAGTCTTGCGAACATGGGCGGGCGCTTCATCTGGTCATCACTGTCGGACTACATCGGCCGTCGCGCGACGTACGCCACCTTCTTCGCACTCGGCGCAGCGCTGTATGCGACGATTCCGTCGCTTGGGCGCGCTGGCATCGTGGCGCCATTCGTCTTGTGTTACGTCGTGATTCTCTCGATGTATGGCGGCGGCTTCGCGACCATTCCCGCGTACCTGCGCGACATGTTCGGCACGATGCAGGTGGGTGCCATTCATGGACGTCTCCTTACGGCGTGGTCAACTGCAGGCGTACTCGGTCCGGTGTTGGTGAATTACATCCGTGAGTATCAGGTTGCACACGGCGTCGCCAAGGCCAATGCGTACGGCTTTACGATGTATGTGATGGCGAGCCTGCTCGTCATCGGCTTTGTTGCGAACCTGGCGATTCGTCCGGTGGATCCGAAGCACTACTTTCGAGGCGCAACATGAACGACAACCGTGACTCGAAAAACGGATTGGCCTTGGTCGTTGCGTGGACGTTCGTGCTCGTGCCGACGCTTTGGGGCGTGACGCAAACCGTCATCAAGTCACTGGCGCTGTTTCGCTGATCTTGTCATCCTGAGCGAGCGGAGCGACAAGCTGTCATCCTGAGCGAGCGGAGCGACA
>JBDTMO010000997.1:0-1647 GCA_039934235.1 bacterium
CCGTAGGCGACACCTCGAAGCGGAAGCGCTCGCCTTGAATCGGATTCGTGAACGCTGAATACGAGTTGTCCCCAACGTAGGCCGCCGATCCAGACGCGTAGTACACCGGATCATACGAAGGGAGATTCGTGATCGTCTGGTTTACCGGATTGCCGAAGCTGTCGAAGATGATGCTCTGGACCTGCGTGCTGTACCCGATACGCGTAAGGTTGGCGCCAAACTCGATGCGTCGCGTCGACGAGAACGGGTAAGCCGTGCTGAGCCCCGTTTGGTCGAGGAAAATGCGCTGCAACACAAAGTCCTGCGAGAACAACCCGTTGCCCGCCTGCGTGTTGCCGTAATACGCATACTGATACGGAATGTGCTCGACCGACGCGCCCCAGTTCCAGCGATTCTTGAGATTCGCATACTGGAGCTGCCCGCCAATGTCCTGAACCGTACCGTTCGCCTGCACGGCCAGTCCAACCTGCCGGTCGCTGAGCTGGTCGCCGAACAGGAACGAGACGCCACCAACCACACCTGTTCCAAACGGTCCACCCGCCGACACGCCGAGCGCCGGCTGGCCAACGGCATCGAGCGCGAACGAGGAGTGATACGCCTGCGTGGAAAACTCACCGCCCGTCGCGAGTCCTGTAACCGGATCCTTCAGGTAGTTCGTCACGGTCGCCCTGCCTGGTGTGTCACCAGGCGGAAGGATTCCAGCCGACACGACCGTCGCGCCAGGAACCATCTGCTCGCCGCGCGTGCGTGACGCGTCGAGCGCGTAGACGGCGTAGCCCTGATCCTCGAATACCGAGAAGAGCATGCGGCCAGTTGACGGCGCGACTGTGAGCGCGGGCGAGGTGGCCGTGATGCCGCTGACGCCTGTCGACAACCGAGTCACGCGGAACGTTGCGCCACTCGCGAGGTCGTAGCGATAGATGTCGTTGAAGCCGTCCTGATCACTGATGAAGAACAGGTTGGTGCCGTCCGGCGAATACTGCGGATTGAGATGCTTGCCGCGAGCGAACGGCGAGAACACGGTGACCTTCCCGGTCTCGACGTCGATCGTTGCGAGCTGCAGGTCCGAAAACGTCATCGTCTCGAAATTCGTGGACGGGCCCCGATCGCTCGAGAACGCGATCGTCTTGCCGTTTGGTGCCCATGTCGGCTGAATGTCGCCGTACCGATCGTTCGTCAGCTGCCGCACGGTGCCGGCCGCGATATTGAGCAGATACAGATCGGCCACACCGCCCTGCTGCCCGGAGAAGGCGATCGTCTGGCCATCCGGCGACCACGCGATGTTCGAAATTGCGCCGACGCCCGGCACGCGAATTCGACGTTCGATGCTGCCCGAGTTCACATCGAGCAACGCGATTTCGTGATTGCCTTCGGCCTGCGCAATGAACGCGAACTTCGCGTTGTCAGGCGACCACGCTCCCGACGACGAAATGAAGGTGATGGCGTCGAAGTGCGAGTTGCTCGTTGGCCCAGCCAACTTCTTGATGACGCGGCCCGTCTGTGCATCGGCGACGAAGAGCTCGATCTCGAACAGTCCGCGGCGCGCGAAGAATGCCACGAGCTTGCCGTCCGGGCTCACCTGCGGCGCGAGGTTCATCTCGCCGCTCTTGCGATTGATCTGGAGAATGGGATCGCCCGCCTGGTTTG
>JBDTMO010000998.1:0-1641 GCA_039934235.1 bacterium
GCGAAGCGACCAAGTTGTCATCCTGAGCGAGCGAAGCGAGTCGAAGGATCTGCACCCAGGCGACGCATCATGAGAACCGCGACCACCCCACTGAGCATCGCGACACCGCGCACACTCGACGACGCGCTCGCCATGCTGCGTGACGAACCGCTCGTTCCAATCGCCGGCTCGACGGACCTCTATGTCGCGCTGAACTTCGGTACCCTCGACGCAAAGCGTTTCGTCGACATCACCAGGCTTCAGGAATTGCGCGGCATCACCGTGCAAGACGACGTGCTCATCATCGGCGCCGGTGCGACATATACGTCGATCATGCAATCGCCAGTCGTGCAAGCGCGATTGCCCATACTCGTACAAGCCGCATCCCAAATCGGTGGACTTCAAATCCAGAACCGCGGCACCCTCGGCGGCAACATCGCAAATGGGTCGCCGGCGGGAGATTCGCTACCCGTGCTGGCTGTCGCGGACGCCACGCTCGTCCTCCGAAGTGCTGGTGCCGAGCGACGCGTGCAATTCACGAGTTTCTACACAGGCTATCGTGCCTCGGTGCTGCGTTCCGATGAGTTGATCGTTGCCATCGAGATTCCGCGTGTCGAAGGACAACAATGGTTCCGTAAAGTCGGCACGCGCGCCGCACAGGCGATCTCGAAGCTCGTCATCGCTGCCGTGCGCGCACCGTCACCGCGCATTGCAATTGGAAGCGTCGCCGCGACGACCATCCGCTTGCCGCGCACCGAGGCGGCGCTTGCTTCCGGCGCGACAATCGACGAGGCGGCGAATGTCCTCGAGGCTGAGATCACGCCCATCGACGACATCCGCTCGACTGCTGACTATCGTCGTAAGGTCGCCGCAAACCTGCTGCGCCGGTTCTGGTCGGATACGGCGTGATGCCCATGTCATGAGCGAGCGTGGCGAAACTTGTCATCCTGAGCGAGCGAAGCGAGTCGAAGGACCTGCACCCCTTACGCCATGACAATCCTCGTCATCCGCGGCCAACGCGTTCTCACAAGCCGCGGTCTCGAACCCGCGACCATCCACATTCGGAACGGCGTCATCACATCCGTCTCGACGCCGGATGACGTCCCCGCCAGCGCACGACTCACGGACGCCGGCAACGACATCGTCATGCCAGGCCTCGTCGACACGCACGTCCACGTCAACGAACCGGGACGCACCGAGTGGGAAGGGTTCGCCACCGCGACCCGCGCCGCAGCCGCCGGCGGCATCACCACGCTGTTCGACATGCCGCTCAACAGCATTCCCGCGACGACCACATTGGCCGCCCTTCACGCCAAGCGCGCCGCGACGCAAGGTCGCATCGCAGTAAATGTCGGCTTCATCGGTGGTGTGGTTCCAGGCAATACGCACGAGTTGCGCGCGCTCTGCGACGCCGGTGTCCGGATGTTCAAGTGCTTCCTCGTTCCTTCTGGCGTAGACGAGTTTCGCTCGGTGTCCGAAGCCGATCTCCGCGGAGCCATGCCGGTACTCGCCGCACTGCAAGCGCCGTTGCTCGTACACGCCGAGTTGCCCGAATACATCGCCCCCATCCCACAGGGAGATCCGCGCAGCTACGCCACCTATCTCGACTCTCGGCCCGTCATCGCAGAAACAGAAGCCATTGCGCTCGTGATCAGGCTTGCC
>JBDTMO010000999.1:0-1625 GCA_039934235.1 bacterium
TGTGTGAGGGTGGCCGTCTGGGCCGGGTCTTCCGGCAGCGTCATGACGTCGATGCGGAGGAGGAGAACGGGCGGCGAATAATTCACCGCGAGCGAGAGATCGCTCTCAGGACTCGGTCGCACGATCCAGAAGCCCGGCTCGACCTCAGAATAGGTCGCTCCTGTGGCGGCGAGACGTATGAGAAAGCTTTCGATGTCTTCTTTCGTGAGCATTTGGCACACCTGAGTGCACTGGTTGCCTTCTCCTACGGAATCGTCACACGCCCGAGTTTCATGCGATTCCACTAATGATCCAAGCTATGAACATGCAGCGCAGCGGGAAAGACTACGCGGGTGCAGATCCTTCGACTCGCTGCGCTCGCTCAGGATGACAACTTCTCGCTGCGCTCGCTCAGGATGACAACTACTCGCTGCGCTCGCTCGGGACGACGACCATCAACGCGTCTTGATCTGCACCAGACGTTCCTTGGCAAGACGACGGCCCGTCGGCGTTGCGGCCAGTCCTCCGCCGGCCGTCTCCCGATAACGCACGTCCATTTCCCTACCGATCTGGCCCATCACGTCGATGACCTCGTCGACGGGTATCCTGAACTCGACACCCGCCATGGCGAGCTCGATACCCGTGAGCGCGATGGCGGAGCCGGTCGCATTGCGAAAAACACAGGGCAATTCCACGAGGCCGCCGAGTGGATCGCAGACGAGACCCAGCATCCCCTGCATGGCCAGGGCGATTGCATGCCCGACCTGCGAGGGTGAACCACCGAGCATTTCAGTGGCCGCCCCAGCTGCCATGGCGGCAGCCGAGCCGGTCTCGGCCTGACATCCCCCTTCAGCGCCGGACAATGACGCGCGTTCGGCGATGACGGCGCCGATGAGACCAGCGACCGCGAGTGCGCTGACGAGCGCTTCGTCGCCGATGTTGCGCGCCGCGGCGAGGCCGGTGAGAACGGCGGGAAGCACGCCCGCTCCGCCCGCAGTTGGCGCAGCGACGATTACGCCCATCGCGGCGTTCACTTCCTGCACGGCGAGCGCACGTGCGAGGATGTCGCGGAAGGGCGTTCCCGCCAGGGGGCCTGCGGGCCCGGTGCGCAGCTTGGCCGCGTCTCCGCCGACGAGGCCTGACGCGGAGTAGAGATCGCCGACCATGCCTTGCGTGACGGCACTTCGCATGACGTTCAGCGCGCGAAGCAATGCACTTCGGATGTCCTCGACGGTGCGGCCCTGGTCCTTCGCTTCCGTCTCGAGGGCGAGTTGCGCCAGTGAGATTTGCTGTGCGTCCGCATCGCGAATGGCGTCGGCCAACGACTTGTACATCAGGCACTCACCTTGTCGAGGCGATATGCCCACCGCACCCACGGCAACGAGCGGATGTCATCGCGCACGTTCTCGTCCGGGAAGTCGTCGAGCTCGATGACCATGAAGGCGTCGCCACCGCGCTCTTTCCGCGTAAGGCGAAGCGTGGCGATGTTCATTCCGTCGTCGGCGAGAATTGTCGCGATGCGCGCGACTGAGCCTTTTACATCCTCGGCAACGAGAACGATCGTGTGATGATTGCCGCTGACTTCGACGGGATAGCCGTCAACCTCCGTGACGAGCACGCGACCCGCGCCGAGCGACGAGCCAGTC
>JBDTMO010001000.1:0-1608 GCA_039934235.1 bacterium
GCGTGTGGGACGAGGCGGAGAATCGCCTGCACATCCAGAAGGCGATCATGGCGGTACTCATGGGCGGGGAGACACTCACATGACCATGCCAGCGGTAGGACAGATGGCGCCGGCGTTCTCGGCGCCCATCGATGACGGCAGCACACTCGATCTCGCGTCGCTGCGCGGCTCCGTGGTGGTGCTGTTCTTCTATCCGAAAGACGACACTCCCGGATGCACCGTCGAGGCGTGCGCGTTCCAGGAAGCGCTTCCGCGACTCGACGGCATCAACGCCAAGGTGATTGGCGTCAGCCCGGACTCCGTGAAAAAGCACGTGAAGTTCAAGGAGAAGTTCGGGCTCGCCTATCCGCTGGTTGCCGACACAGAGCACGCGGTCTCTGAGCTCTATGGCGTGTGGGGCGAAAAATCGATGTGGGGCAAGAAGTATTGGGGCGTGAACCGCACCACCTTCATCATCGATACGAAGGGTCGCCTTTCGCACGTGTTCGAGAAGGTGAAGCCGGAAGGACACGCTGCTGAGGTGGCCGCAGCTGTAAAGTCCCTGTCATCCTGAGCTCGCTTCGGTCGCTCAGGATGACAAAGGATCCTTGTCCCAAAGCGTGTTGACCACGTAAAGCAGCGTAAGGCCGCTCACGGCGAACACCGCCGTGAGCATGACGGCCATCTGCGTGCGCCCGTACAGAAAGTTGCCGATCGCGAAGAGCGACGACCAGATGGTGAGACAGCCGGAGATCCAGCCGAGCGTTGCCTTGCCCATGTGATCGCCGTGGAGGGCCGCGTCGGAGAGGCTCACCCCAGCTTCCTCGCGAATCCTCGCCCAGCCCGGCCCGGCCGGATACACCTTCCTGTAAAACGCAATCAGCTGCTCTCGGCTCGTCGGCTGGCTGAGGAACGCCGTCACCATCCAGCATGCTGTCGTAAACGCGACCGAGCACAAAATAGTCTGCGCGAATGGCAACGCGTGGCCCGTCTTCTTCATGATGAAGAACACGATCGAGATCGTGAATGAGCTTGCCATCGCGACGACCTCGCATATCGCGTTGATGCGCCACCAGTACCAACGCAGGAGATACAACAACCCCGTGCCTGCGCCGATGGAGATGAGTATCTCGAACGCTTCCTGCGCGGAGTCGAGCACGAGACTCAGCAGCGCGGCGCAGATGTAAAGCCCGACGGTGCATACGCGCCCGACATTCACGTAGTGCCGCTCGCTCGCGCTGCCGTTGATGAATCGGCGATAGAAGTCGTGCACGAGGTACGACGAGCCCCAGTTGAGGTGCGTCAGGATGGTGGACGAGTTTGCGGCGATAAGCCCGCCCACCATGAGACCGACAAAGCCCGCCGGCAGGAACTTGAGCATCGCGGGAAAGGCACTGTCGTGCCCGATGAGCCGTGGGTCGGCCAAGGGAAATGCGACCGCGATGTCCTTGAGCTCGGGGAAGATGATGATCGAGCAGAGGGCCGTGATGATCCACGGCCATGGACGCAACACGTAGTGCGCCAGGTTGAAGAACAGTGTGCCGCCGAGCGAATCCTTCTCGGACTTCGAGGCGAGCATGCGCTGGGCGATGTAGCTGCCGCCGCCGGGCTCGGCGCCGGGATACCAGT
>JBDTMO010001001.1:0-1605 GCA_039934235.1 bacterium
CCGTCCAGTCATCCTCGCTCTCGCTCATAGCGTCAAACTAGCGCGCCGAGCAAGGGAGGGCAGGCTTGTCCACGAATACTGAAACACAGGCGTCCCCCAATGTGGACACGCAATTGGATACATAATTCTCAAGTTGTTGCGGGTAAAAGGTTTGCGTGGCGCTTGTGACGCGGCGCACGCGATGCCTCTGGGACGTTCGACCGATCGAACTTCCAGGAGCCCACCATGTCACGTCGCCATCTGTTTGTCTCACGCACCCGCCTTGCAGCCGGTGCCCTGCTACTCCTCTCGGCCGCGGCGTGCTTCAGCAAGCGCGTCACCCGCATCGAGCCCAACGCCGTCACCGACCTGTCCGGGCGGTGGAATGACACCGACTCGCGGCTCGTCGCCAACCAGATCGTCGAGCAGACGCTCGCCGCGGGCTGGGCCAAGCGTTACACCGACCAGCATGGTGGTGAGGCGCCCACGATCATCGTCGGCACGTTCGCCAACCGGACATTCGAACACATCCAGGTCGGCACGTTCGTCAAGGACATCGAGAAGGCGCTGATCACGACCGGCTCCGCGCGCGTCGTTGCCTCGAATGCCGAGCGTGCCGAACTGCGCGCGGAACGAAAGGACCAGCAGCAGTACTCGCGCGCCGACACCCGCGCCCAACCCGGTCAGGAGATCGGCGCTCGCTACGCGCTCACCGGTGAGTTGCAGGCTATCGAGGACGTCGATGGCCGCGAGCGCGTGGTGTTCTATCAGGTGGACGCGGCGCTCGTCGACCTCGAGACAAACACGAAAGTCTGGGTCGGCCAGCACAAGATCAAGAAGTACGTCGAGCGCGCCCGCTTCGGGCTGTGACAAACCCTCCTCGGAGCATGGACATGACACCCAACAAGCTTCCCCAGCTGGCGCCGACGGTTTTCATCACCGCGCTGTTCGCGGCCGCCTGCGCCAATCCCAAGCGCGTCGACGAGGCGCCGCTCGCCGTGATGCGCAACGGAGACCGCATCGAATCACCGAGTCGCACGATGGGCGCGGCGGCGTCGCAGGCATTTGAATCGCAGGTCGCGGGACGTGAGCGCCGAGATTCGTTGAATGCCGCTGCGTTCGGCAACTGCGCACCGACCATCTGCGCGGCGATGGGACGCGGTGAGATTTCGCTCGGCATGACCGAGGCGCAGGTATTCGCCGCCACGCGATCGACGGATATTGCGTGGAGTGCGCGTCGCAGTGGCGGCGTAACGGTGTTGACGCCGCGCGATGCTGATGCAGGACTCCGCGACGCGGTTGCTCCTGTTGCCCTTGTGCAACTAGCCGGTGGCACGGTGTCGAGCGTGACGTATCGCGAACCGCAGGGTTGGCGCACGATGACGGCGGCGTCCGATGCCACCGATGCGAATCGCGTGCGCGCCGCGGCGTTGGTGCGCGATGGCGACGCGCTTGCTGCCGCGGGGGATTTTACGGCAGCGCTCGACCACTACGATCGGGCGAGTGTGGTCACGAGGGAAGACGCGGAGATCCAGTACAAGATTGCGATGTCGCTCGATAAGTTGCTGCGGCCGGTGGAGGCGGAGTTGCGCTACAAGATGTTCCTCAACCAGCTCACGATTGCGC
>JBDTMO010001002.1:0-1582 GCA_039934235.1 bacterium
CGGGGCAGGACCCCCGGCACGTTGGCACCCTCGAGCCACTGTGGAATATTTTCGATCTCACGCCCGATGGTCGCGGAACGAACTGGCACGAGCAACTGAGTTACACGTGACCCACGGAAGCCGGCGACGCCGCGCGCGGGGGCACGATGAGAACGGATCGCCGTCCGTCACGCACCAATTCGGCGCTCACGCTTCCCAACATCCATCGATCGACGCGGCCGTGTCGCGCGCTGCCCGCTGCAATCAGGTCGACATTCGCGTCGTCCGCGTAATCGAGAAGGACCTCGGCCGGCGATCGCGGTACCTCGCGGTGTAGCACCACGTCGTCAAGGACGATGTGGTCACCATTGCTTCTTCCGAGCTCACGCGCCGTACGTGCAAAGGCGGCCTTCACGCCGAGATTGTGAATCTCCAGTTCGCCATCATCGGGCAGGAAGGCTGTGAGTGCCTCGACGTACGCGAGCACGAACCGCGCATTGGCAGCGGTGATCGTGCGCGCAGCGCCCGCCGCGATGAGGCTCGTCTCGCCGAAATCCATTGCGGCAAGCACGCGCGTTGGCAAGCCGGTCGTTCCTTGAACGACCCCAAGCACGGGGCACGAGGCATGTCGCATTACTTCGAGCGTTGTCTCGTCGTTCAACACACGATCGACGCGACCGTGTTGCCGTAAGCCGACAATGATCAGCGCCGCATCAAGGTGCCGAGCCTCTTCGACAATGGCCTTGGCCGGCACGCCGAGCATGACGCGCACTGGCCACGCGATCTCGTGACCGGTGGCCGTCGAGAGTGCAGCGCGAACCTGATGCTCCTGCTCGGCATGGATAGAGGGACCCACGGCAGCGTCGCACATGCTCACCGCAAGGTCGACTGGAGAGGGAATCGGCGCGCCGCGTGTATCCACCACGCTGACGACATGGACTTCAGCGCGATGCTTGACGGCCAGGGCAACCGCGACGTGCGCACCTGCCACAGCTCCGGCAGAGCCGTCCGTCGCAAGGAGGACTACTCGGCCCGTAAGATCGAGCCGATGTGGTGTCTGCAGCCACGATGAGGTGGACATGGAATGTCTCGGTCAGGGAGAGGTCAACGAATGCGGCGCGAGCGAGGCATCATTCGGAAGCCAGAGCGTGACTGTGCTACCGACGCCAACGCTGCTTTGAAACGTGACGATTGTGCCCAGCGCGAGCGACAACAGGCCGTGTGCTCAGGAGTCATCGCGCCGACATACAGTGCGCGTCCGAAAGCGCGACTACGTCGTGCAGTGCCTCCGCGAGCTGGCGGAATTGCGCATCCGCAGGTGCGAGCGTGTCGGGGTGAATGAGGAGCGTTGGCATGGCATGACAGGAGCGTGCATGGTCTAAGAGTGCCGCACCAGACAGTCAGCGTCTGTCAGGCGTGGGGCGGCCTCGTGTCGGGAGAAGTGCTGATCGCAACGACGCGCACTTACGACACGCGTTCGCGGCGGCGAGTTTTCCCGAATCAACATGATCGAAACGCCTCTCATCATCGTCGCGCAAAACGTGGCCGTGGCCGCGCTCGCCGGGCTCGTCATCGGCGTCGAGCGCGAGTGGTCGGGTCACGC
>JBDTMO010001003.1:0-1573 GCA_039934235.1 bacterium
AGACGATCTTGCGCCGGATGTCGGCGGCCACCTGCTGGTAGAGCGGGACAGGAGCGGTGGAATCGAGTCTCACGTGGAGGCTTTCGTCTCGGGGGTGTTGTTCGGATCGGGGACAATGGTGGCAACGAATTGATAATGGCAATACCCGATTAGATCGAGCGTCTCGTGTTCTGATCCCAAAACACGAACACGGTCTTCCACCATTGTGCGGTTTGCGCAGCAGTATCGTTGTGGCGCGCGCCGGGAACGACTTGAATCTCCTTTGGTCCGGCATATCCGTCGTAGAGACGCTGGCCAAGTCGCGTCGGTATCACTTCGTCCGCGCCCGCGAGAATGAACTTGATCGGTCCGCGATAGCGTTCGAGCCAAACGTCGGAGGCATACCGCTCACGCAACACGAGCGCAGCTGGAAGGAAAGGCATCGCCGCTTGCGCGACAGAAACGAAGTTGTCGTACGGCATGAAGAGAGCGATCCCCGCCACCTTCCCCTGTTTTGTCTGACCGAGGTGCGACGCGACGCCAGTGCCGAGTGACTCACCGACGACATACACCGGCTCATTCGTGGGAAGAAGATCGAATGCTTCATCGGCGGCGGCGAGAAGGCTCGTGATGCTGGGCGACCCGGATCGCATCCCATATCCGGGGTACTCGAGGATGTACACGTCGACGGCAGCGGCTTCGTGGATCGGGTGCGCGAAGTAGTCGCGGTCAATCGCGGAGCCGGCGTTTCCGTGCACGACGAGCACGTTGCCGATGTGTGGCTCGCTCGAGGGCAGTTTCCAGCCGATGACGTCTCCTGCGGTGTTTCGCCACGCGACGAACCCGCGTTCGGTTGCCTCGCGGGCAGCAAGCGCCGGAGGCAATACCGTCGGGAAATAGATGAGGCGGCGCTGAAACAAGGCGGCTGCTACAACCAGCACCACGTAGATGGCGACGACGGTTAGCAGCATGCCGGTGACCAATCGTATCATTGCGCGACCCGACCACGCTTTCTTGGGTACGGAGAAACTATACCTTGTCATTTCTCGACTTCACGACGTTTGTTGTGTACGGCCGAACTATACAGTCTCAGCTTTCACGCTGCGCCTTCGCTTGGAAGTAACGCCTTTTGACTCCACTGATCATGCGCATCAGAAGCGTCATCATTCCGCTCGCGTTCGTCACGGCGCTCGGACGCGCTCCCGCGCCGATCACCGTTTACATCGCTGGTGATTCGACGGCCGCGGAAAAACTTCCAGAGAAGCGGCCCGAGACGGGTTGGGGAGAAATGCTCGGCCAATACTTTCGAGCGGACGAAGTGCGTATCGCCAACCGTGCATTGAATGGTCGCAGCACACGCACCTTCATATCCGAAGGCAAGTGGCGCGCAATCACCGACTCGCTCAACGCCGGCGACTACGTCCTCATTCAGTTCGGCCACAACGACGAGGTACCCACCAAGGCGACGTACACGCCGCCGGCGGACTTTACGCGCAACCTCACACTCATGGTGAACGAGGTTCGCGCACATAAGGCGATTCCCGTTTTACTCACGCCGGTGTATCGCCGAAAGTTCGACCAGAACGGCCGCATC
>JBDTMO010001004.1:0-1568 GCA_039934235.1 bacterium
AATGGTCATCATTCACACCACGGAACAGGAAATACGCCTCGCGATCCTCGCGCTCTGCCGCGACATAGCGCAGCAACAACTTCGCCACGACTTCGTCCGCACAGGAGAAATCGATCATCCCCACATGCGAAAAGTCGATGACGGTCAGTGAGCGCTCGCGCGAATCGGCGAGCAACGCTTCGATCTGCGTCCGCACGGCAGCGCCCGTGGGACGCGTGACGAGATTGGAGTAGAGCTCGCACGACAGCGTCTGCCGCAGCACGGAACTCAGGTCAATGTGCATCATGAGCGCGGGGCCCCGGAGACCCGCTCTGGTATCGTGACTTGAACCTGCGACCCCGGAAACGGGGCCAACTTTTCGGCGAGCGGCACATCGTCGTCCCAACTCGGCACTATGGCAATCTTGGCGGTACCACTGCGGACGCTCACCTTGCCGTCCCAGCGTCCGATGTAACGTCGCACTCCGGCGAGTCCCTGACCGCGACCTGGATCACGAAAACGGCTCACACCGCGAATTACGGCCGCTTCGAGCGCGGCCGCGTCATCCCACCGGTCACTGCGGACGAAACCCGGCGCGCTTTCCAGCGTCTGGCGAAACCCGAGGCCTGCGTCGCACACCGCGATCACCACGACACGCCGATTCGCGAGCCGCTTGCGATAGGTGTACGTCTGCACCGCCACAAACCCGCCGCGCCCTGCATGTTCGATGATGTTCTGGCAGATCTCGGAGAGCGTCATCGCAAAGCCGACCGTGGCCTTCACGTCGATGTTGAGCTCCTTCGAGAGAATCTGCTGCGCCTTCTGTTGAATGCGCCCGACCACCTCGTGCACGTCTTCGCTTTTCGCGATCTGCGTAATCTCGAGCAGCACACTGGACTCGCCGCCTCTCGCCTTCGGCACCGAACCGCGAAGGTCGAACAGTTCATCCGCGTGCCGGAAGAATCCGGTGCGTGCCCAATACGAGGCCGTCTCGTCCGCTTCTGGCGCGGCAAAGCTCGCACGCTCATCGCGCGATTGCCCAAGCGCGAGCAGGGCGGTCAGGCCGTACGGGGAAGCCCACCGCGTATGGCGTGCGTCGACGAGCAACTTGGCGTCCTGCGGAACTGACGCGAGCTGCTCCACCACCTGCTCGAACGTATGGTCGTCCAGCGAAGGTGGGACTGTGATGACGCTGGTCACGAGAGGCTGAGTTCTCCGCGCAGGTGAGCTGCGAGTCCACTAGCGCCGCGGTGTTCGACGTTTCGGGCGGCGGCGTGTGCGGCCGCGATCATCGCATCGCCTAACTTATCACCGGCGACCATCCGAGAGAAATAGGTCGCGCCGTAAACATCTCCACATCCGGTTGGATCTCCAGGCCCATTGACAATCTCTGCGGCCACCAACCCCGTCCGCACCGCACCCAGCGCACCCGTTCCGCCGCGAGGTCCAGTGGACAACCCACCCCGAGGGGGAAGATCACATATCGTTTCAAAGCCGGGCGCGGCCACATAGATCGCACCGCGCTTTCCGAGCGTGACGAGCAGGCACGAGACACCCGCGGCAAGTGCCGTCGCCGCCAAACTCATCGA
>JBDTMO010001005.1:0-1565 GCA_039934235.1 bacterium
ACTGCAACTGCAACTGCCTATCACGGATTTCGCGGAAAAGCGCGGATAAAGCAAAAGCCAGATCCAGTTTCTTTATCCGCGCGTTTCCGCACAATCCGCGATAGGCAGTTGGTGTTGCTTTGCGGCCACCAGTTAAACTCACCGGCTCTTCGCTTCGCTCAGGGCGACAGAGTGTGTATGATGAACATCGCTGCAACAGGCCAGGCCCAGTGTCCATCGCCGAACGGTTTCGCACGCACGACGTCGAAAATCAACCTCCGTCGCTGACGCCGTACGACGCGTACGCGACCGACATTCCATTGCGCGAGGCACTCGCCCGCGAAGGGGGCGGCTGGGCCGAGGAACACGTCGCCGCCTACGGCGCAATCGTCGGCAACGAGTCCATGGCACTCGCGATTGCCGCAAACGAGAATCGACCGACGCTGCACGCCTTCGACCGCACAGGCGTGCGCATCGACGACGTCGAATTTCATCCCGCGTATCATCGCCTGATGCAGCTCGGCGTCGAGCATGGCGTCGCGAACTTTGCGTGGCGCAACGCCGCGAGCGAGGGCGCACACGTCGCACGCGCAGCGCTCGCCTATCTCCACACGCAGGCCGACCAGGGCACGAGTTGCCCGCTCACGATGACGTACGCGTGCGTACCATCGCTCGAGCACAGCGCTGAACTCGCAAGAGAATGGCTGCCCCGCATCGTCGCCAGCACGTACGATGCCCGCTCGGTGCCTGCCGCCGACAAGGTTGGCAACACCGTCGGCATGGGGATGACCGAAAAGCAAGGCGGCTCGGACGTACGCTCCAACACCACGCGCGCCACGCCGCTGAACACGACCGGTCCAGACCAGCTCTACGAACTCGTCGGCCACAAGTGGTTCTTCTCGGCGCCCATGTCAGACGCGCATCTCGTACTCGCGCAAGCCGACGAAGGCCTCTCCTGCTTCCTGCTTCCGCGGTTCGCGCCAGACGGCACCCGCAACGCCGTTCGCATCCAGCGACTCAAGGACAAGCTTGGCGATTGGAGCAATGCGAGCGCCGAGGTGGAGTTTCAGGGCGCGCTGGCGTGGATGGTGGGTGAGCCCGGACGCGGCATCGCGACGATTCTCCAGATGGTCGCGCTCACTCGGCAGGATTGTCTCATTGGGTCAGCGGGCATCATGCGTCAGGCGCTCGTGCAGGCCGTGCATCACACGCTGCATCGCCGCGCATTTGGCAAGCGACTCGTCGAGCAGCCGTTAATGCGGAACGTGCTCGCGGACCTCGCTCTGGAATCGGAGGCCGCGACCGCGCTGGCACTTCGCGTCGCTCGCTCAATTGATGCAAGCCCGCGCGACCCGAGCGAGCGCGCGTTGGCGCGGATCATCACGGCGGTTGGCAAGTATTGGGTGTGCAAGCGCTGTCCGCCCTTCGTGAACGAGACGCAAGAGTGTCTTGGCGGCGCCGGCTACGTGGAAGAATCAGTGCTGCCTCGGCTTTACAGGCAAGCACCACTCAACTCGATCTGGGAAGGCAGTGGCAACATCCAATGTCTCGACGTGTTGCGCGCGCTGCGCAAGGAGCCCGAGAGT
>JBDTMO010001006.1:0-1551 GCA_039934235.1 bacterium
TATGTGTTCCAGCCATACACGATGGTCAACGATCACCGTACGGAGCTCAAGATTCCTGACGTCCAGAAGGTGATGGACGGTGGGATCGACCCGTTCATCGAGGCATTTCTCAAGGAGACGGGTGGCGTGAAAGCCGGAGACGTAGCGTGAGCGACGAGTTGAACTTTGTGGAGAAGGCGCGCCGGGATAAGCTCGACGCGCTGACGAAGGCTGGCATCCCAGCGTTCGCGTACAGCTTTGACCGGTCGCATGACGTGGCGTCGGCAGTACAGGCGATGCCTCCATTGGATCCAGGCGCCTCGGCCGTCGAAGAATCGGGCCCCACGGTGCGCGTCGCAGGACGCGTGGTCGCGTGGCGTGGGCACGGGAAAACTGCGTTCGCGCATCTGGCGGATGGCAGTGGTCGCATCCAGCTGTACTTCCGCAAGGACCAGTTGGGCGACGATGTGTTCTCACGGCTTGACCTGTTCGACATTGGCGACATTATCGGCGTGTCGGGGCCGCTGATGCGAACGCGCACCGGTGAGGTCACCGTTCGCGTCAGTAGCGTGCAGTTGCTCGCCAAGTCGCTCCGTCCGTTGCCGTATGGCAAGGAGGAAATCGTCGACGGCGTAACCCTTCGCCACTCTGGATTTGCGGATCCTGAGCAGCGATATCGGCAACGCTATGCGGACCTCGCAGTGCACCCGGAAGTGCGCGCGCTGTTCGTCGCGCGGTCGCGGCTGGTGACGTCGATCCGTGCGTTTCTCGACGGCCGGGGTTTTCTCGAAGTCGAAACCCCAGTGCTGCAACCGATGTACGGGGGGGCGACGGCTCGCCCCTTCGGAACGCACCACAACGCGCTCGACATGCCGTTGTTCTTGCGTATTGCTGATGAGTTGTACCTCAAGCGGCTCATCGTGGGCGGGCTCGACCGAGTCTATGAGATCGGCCACGACTTCAGGAACGAGGGCATCGACCGAACGCACAATCCCGAGTTCACGATGCTGGAGTTCTATCAGGCCTTTGCGGACTATCGCGAGATGATGACGGTGGTGGAATCGCTGCTCGTGCACGTTGCGGAAACCGTGCGTGCCGTGTCGGGCATTGGGGACGCAGTCCCGGTGTTGACGACGCCGTTCCGGCGCATCGAGTGGGTGCCGTCGCTCAGTGCGGCGTTGGGACAGGACGTCATGTCGTTCAGCGACGAAGACCTCCGCTCGCTTGCCCAAGCGCAGGGTGTGGAGAAGGTCAAGCTCATGAGCCGTCCGAAGCTGCTTGACGAGCTGTTCGGCGCACTCGTCGAGAGCCAGATCGTCGAGCCGACGTTCGTCATCGACTATCCAGTTGAGCTCTCGCCGTTGGCGAAGCCGAAACGCGGTGATCCTACGCTCACCGAACGGTTCGAGTTGTTCGCGCGCGGCAAGGAGCTGGCGAATGCCTTCAGCGAGCTGAATGATCCGATCGACCAGCGGCAGCGATTCGAGGCGCAAGCCGTGCTGCGCGACGCGGGTGACCTCGAGGCCAGCGGCGTGGACGAGGACTATCTGCGCGCGATGGAATACGGCATGC
>JBDTMO010001007.1:0-1542 GCA_039934235.1 bacterium
AACTCAAAGAGTCCGACGAGGACGCCGAGCGCGAACGCAGCCTTCACGTGAAGCATCAGCAGGACGATCGTGCTCACGACGCACATCACCACCATCGCGATGAGCTGCGTGATGAGCCATTTCCGAAGCACGACGGCTATGCGGTCCATCATGATGACGCCGCGCGGCCGCTTGCGCGCAGGCAACAACGAAAGCAGGCCGCGCCGATACAGGTCAGGCTCCGCGGCGAAGTAGATGCTCAGAAAGAGAATGAGCAGCAATCCGCCCACGATCTCGACCGTCGACGTGATGAACGGAAAGAGATACTGCGACATTCCACTCACGCGGTCGCGCAGTTGGGCGTGCAGGCCTGCCTTGGGCGCACCCACCGCAGAATCGGGCCGACTGGGTGTGCGCGCTCCCGCTGCCTCAGGGTTTGTTGTCTGTACCGCTGTGGAAGGCGCGGCAACGTCATCGGTCTCCGGTAGCAGCAGGCCAAGCACTCCACTTTGCCGTTGCTTCACCCACTCCTGCACGCGATCGATGGCCTCGGGGAGCTTCTGTTTCAGCTCCGTGCCTTGTGCCGTGAGTGTTGGCGCGACCCACGCTCCCACCCCGACAAGAAGCCCGACGAACGTGAACACGATGATGGCCGCACCCACCGCGCGAGGAATGTGGAATCGCACGAGATGGTCGACACCCTCCGAGACGGCGATGGCGAACAGCATCCCGAGGAACACGGCGAAGAACAGCGCGTGGGCAATCCAGAAGAGCTTCACCGACAACAGCACGGCAATCACGAGCATCGTCGTGCGCACAACGTCCCTGTTTCGCCATCCAACCGTCCGCCCGCGACCGCCAAAGCCGCCACCTTTCATGGCCTTCGCAGCCATCGAATCGCGGCGAGCGAGCTGAGCGATGCTGGGTCGCGGAGCTGAGGTTGACGGCCGAGGGTGCTGGCCGGGCGAATCGGGTGTTTGGTCGGTCATCTGATTCGGATGTGGGATCATCAGCGCGCGGCCGGAATAAAGCCCTGCATGCGCGACGTGAGTGTGCCAGCGATACATTACGCCGTCGTGATTCGATCCGCCAACATAGGTGAGGACCAGCGTGGCTGACCGCGCAAAGACAGCATCGTTCGAATACCTGGACACTGTGCCCGCCGTGGACAGATTCACGAGCGAGATTGCGGATGTCACCGAGCTCGCGCTCGATACCGAAGGCGCCAGCTTTCACCGCTTCGTCGATCGCATCTACCTGCTGCAACTCTCGACGCGCACGCGCCATGCTGTCATCGACCCGCTTCCCATTGGCCGGCCAGACGGACTCGGCGCCTTGCTCGAGAGTACCACGGTGGAGGTCGTGTTTCACGACGCGGACTACGACCTCCGGTTGCTCAGCCAGGATTACGGTTGGCAGATCAAGCACATCTTCGACACTCGCATTGCGGCGCAGCTACTTGGCTACACGGCCTTCGGGCTCGCCGCGCTGCTCGAGCGGTTCTTCGATGTGAAGTTGGACAAGAAGCACCAGCGCGCCGATTGGTCGATGCGGCCGCTCACG
>JBDTMO010001008.1:0-1538 GCA_039934235.1 bacterium
ATGCCGAGGAGCAGATCGGCGTCGAGATCATCCGTCGCGCCATCGAGGAGCCGCTCCGCATGATCGTGCAGAACGCGGGCGGTGAAGGCTCGATCGTGCTCGAGAAGGTTCGCTCGAGCAAGGACGACAAGTTCGGCTACAATGCGCTGACCGACACCTATGAGGATCTGGTGCAGGCGGGCGTCATCGATCCGACGAAGGTGACGCGTACGGCACTGCAGAACGCCGCGTCGATCGCGTCGCTGCTGCTGACGACGGAAGCGATCATCGTCGAGAAGAAGGAGAAGGAGAGCCACGCCCCGCAGGGTGGCGGCGGTGGCGGCATGGGCGGCATGTACTAAGCTGCTCGGCGTTAAACGGAAACGGGGGCCAATATGGCCCCCGTTTTTCGTTGGTGCATGCGCAGTGATTGTCGACGATTCGTCGGCGGATCTGATCCTGTTAGGTGGAGAGGGGTGGATCGTGGGGCAGGGGACCTACGGTCATTGATGAAGGCACGGCCGCGGTATTTGAGCTGGTGATCCGCCAAATGGCGTCGTCGAGCGGTGAGGTTGGGGATTCAGTCGTGTCGTGAGCCGTTCGTCCGCGGTGGGATTAGGCGGGGCGGTATCGTTGCGACGCTTCGCAGCGTAACGACGTCCTCCGCAATGGTTGTCCACGATTCAACAGCGTGTGGCGTTTGCAGTTGCCGACGCTTGTGCGCTGTTGCAATGCAGCATAATCTCAGCGAGGGTCCAGCTGCCTCGCGCGGGTGTGCGCCCTTTGACGCTTCGCGGCAGAATAACCAGTTATGCATCATCCGCACGTCCCGAGGACAGACAGTGGTGAATTGAGCATGATTGATACGTCGTTCGACTTGAGGGTAGACACGCCACCAGGCAAGGACCCGG
Source organism: bacterium (assembly GCA_039934235.1). Taxonomy (GTDB): domain Bacteria; phylum Gemmatimonadota; class Gemmatimonadetes; order Gemmatimonadales; family Gemmatimonadaceae; genus AG11. The sequence continues at coordinate 891 of JBDTMO010001008.1, forward strand.
ACGTGCGGAGCCCCACGCTGCGGAAGTACCACCGCGAGCTGTGGAGCAAGCCTCTGCCCAACGGAGGCAACTTTGACCTCGTCAGCACGGTGCCGCGGGCGTATCTCCACCATAGGTCTGCTCTCGGCGAGTTCGTTCTCGCGAGCGACTCCGTGATTCCCACGTTTACTAGGTCTCAGCGGATAGCGTCGGTTCTTCAAGATGTGCCGCTGGATGTCCGCGACAGTTTCCTGAGGTTGAGCTACACGATCGGTGGCATGATGGTCTTTCCGGGCAACAAGATCGGCAAAGCGATGACCATCAACGGTGCGCGTGGATGCAACTATCGTATTAAAGACCGCTTCGATCTCACCGTTGAGTGCATTCGGAGGTACTACCGCAACGAAGAGAGTCCACTGAAGGCGGATCTCGCACGCTACAGCGACTTCTTTGCGCTGTTTGTTGACTTCGCGGGATATGCGACATTCTTCTTGCTGCAAGACATCGTGTCACCAGACTGCTCAGAAGTGCGCTTCTTCCTTCCTTTCGACGGCTTTCAACCTTGGCCATTGCCGGACAGCGTGGATTCGTACACGTCGTATCGCCGGGAAGCTGAAGCGTTCCTGCATGCACGCAACCGACGGATTCGCGAGAGCCAAAACGCGTCTG
>JBDTMO010001009.1:0-1530 GCA_039934235.1 bacterium
CCCCCAAACCGCAGCGCACCAAACAGCATGGGGCTCGCGGGCACGGGGTCGCCAACGTGGTGCAACAGTTGGCTCACTTCGCTGTTGGGGTCAAAGCGCGAACAGCACGCTTCGATATCACGACACCACGCGAAGGCGCGATCGACGGCCGCCTCACGCGCCGCTCGCTCCGCGCCGGTAGCGGAATGACCGATCACCTGCATCGAAACCACCGTGCCCATGAGTGCGGTGCTGCGGACGTATGCGTCAACGGCGACGCTCACTTCGCTTTTTTCAGCGCTTCGACCACGGCGTAGTAGTACGCATCAGAGCTCTGCGTTGCGCCCGACACGTAGTCGACTTCAGCGCTCTGTCGCGCGAGGACCTGCGGCGGCAGTTGCGAGACGCGAGAGCACGAGTAGCGCGTACGGCATTGCGAGATCTCCGCGGACATGATGCGGCCATTCTTGATCTCCACCGTTGCCTCGATGTCGCCATGACGCGACGTACCCCAGCCGGAATACGTGCCGTCCCTGTAAACGACATGCGTGCTGTCGGATGCCACCTTCGCCGTCGTGTCGACGGGTGTTACGGGAGTTGGCGGTGGCGCCGGCGCTGGAGCGTCCGCCACGGCGACAACGGCCGCTGCGCGCGGTGTCGAGTCGACGTGCGGTGCGCTCTTGTCGGCCTGTGATACTGGATGTGGCTCCGACGCGGCCTTAGATGGGACAGCACGTGGCTCGCCACCATGCGAGGCGCTTGTCGGCGTCGTCGCCATGGGCGTCTCGATGGACGCGACCGAAGCAGAGGTCTCGCGTGAGACCGCCTCTGCACGCGGAGGCGATGCGGACGCCGCTGGCCGGCGCACTTCTGCTTGCGTCTCGATGCGATTCGCCGCGGCGCGTGTCCGTACGAATCCCGCCGTGTAAATCGAGAGGACGGTGGCAGAACCGAGTGCGAGCAACGTTGCGTTGCGACGTCCACCGGAAATGTGGACGTCTGTGACATCGCGCGAGTGTGGTGGTTCTGTTGCCATTGTCCTCTCGGTGAATTCGGCCCGTGCGATGCCAGCATCTGCCATATGTACGCGCTGTCGCGCCCGCTCGTTTGCCATTCTCGTTTTTCTCGTTCAGCTACCGACTCAACCGCAGGGCAGCGTACCCATCAATCCCTCCTCACAAGTGAGCTGTGACTCACATCACGTTTGTGAGGTACGATTCTCGCTACGGTATTTGGCGAGACCGGTCCCCACAATTTTCTTCAGGAGCGCAGCATGAACTCACGGCAGATTCTTCGAGCGACGTTGTTCGTCGCGGCACCGTTCGCTTTGCAAGCGTGCGCGACCAAGGGGTACGTTCGCGAGCATATCGCGACCGCGCAACTCCAGTCCGACTCAGCAATGAACGTCGCGGTATCCACCGAGCGTGCCGCGCGCACGCAGGGCGATAGCGACAACGCAGCGCGCATCACTGCACTTCGCTCGGATCTCGACAGCATGCGCACGCAGTTCAACGCGAAGATCGCTGTCGTGGAAGACGGCATTCGCTTCGC
>JBDTMO010001010.1:0-1526 GCA_039934235.1 bacterium
CAATCGGCACGGGCTTCCTCTACGTGCGGAAGGATCGCATCAAGTCGCTGTGGCCACTGATGGCTGGCGGCGTGGAGCAGGAGGCCGACATCCGGAAGTATGAGGAGATCGGCACACACCCAGCCGCGAATCACAACGCGATCTCGGTGGCGGTCGCGTTCAATCGCGGTATCGGCCCGGAGCGCAAGATCGCGCGGCTGCGCTACCTGCGTGACCGGTGGGCCAAGCAGCTGCTTGCGGCGAGTGATCGTGTGAAGATGATTACTGAAATCGGGCCCACGAAGTCAGGCGCAATCGGCGTGGTGGCGATCGACGGCATGGACCTCGGCAAGCTTGGCGGCTGGTTGTTGAGCCAGCACCGCATCGTGACGACACCGATGGTGACGGACGAATTTCACGGCATGCGCATTACGCCGAACGTCTACACGACGGTGGACGAGGTGGACCTGTTCGCCGATCGTGTCATCAAGGCCATCAAGCAGGGGTTAGCCTAGTGTCATCCGGAGCGAGCGAAGCGAGTCGACGGATACGCACCCCGCGAAGTTCAGATCCTTCGACTCGCTCCGCTCGCTCAGGATGACAATACTCGCTCCGCTCGCTCAGGATGACAAAGGCTATTTCATCTTTGCGTATGAATCGCGAAGCGTGACCGTGCGGTTGAACACCGGATGCGCCGGCGTCGAATCCGAATCCTTCACGAAATAGCCCGTTCGCTCGAACTGATACCGCGAGACCAGCGAGCCCTCCGCCACCACGCTGGGCTCCACCTTCGCGCCCTGAACCACGACTAACGACGCCGGGTTCAACGTCGCCGTGAAATCTGCGTCGTCCGCCTCTGGATCCGCGACCGTGAACAGCCGGTCGTACAACCGCACCTCGGCGTCGACGCCACGAGCGGCCGATACCCAGTGAATCGTACCCTGTACGCGACGACCATCTGGCGCATCACCACCGCGCGTGGCGGGATCGTACGTGCAATGCACTTCGATGATCTCGCCAGCGTCGTTCTTCACCACGCTCTGGCAGGTGATCAGGTACGCGTAGCGCAACCGCACCTCCCTCCCCGGCGCGAGACGGAAGAACTTCTTCGGCGGGTCTTCCATGAAGTCGCTGCGCTCGATCCACAGCTCGCGTGAGAACGGAACCTTCCGCGAGCCTTCGAGCGGGACGTCATGGGGATAGTACGGCGCGTCGAGCTCTTCGACCTGGTCGTCCGGATAATTCGTCAGGACAATCTTGAGCGGCTCGAGCACTGCCATCACACGCGGCACGCGCATGTTCAGGTCGTCGCGCACCGCATGCTCGAACGTCGCGAGCTCCACGCGCGCTGGCTTGCGCGCGACGCCAATGGTGTCGGCAAAGTTGCGGATGGCCTCGGGCGTCACGCCGCGACGACGAAGGCCGGCGATCGTCGGCATGCGTGGATCGTCCCACCCTGACACGAACCCCTCATTCACTAGACGGAGCAACTTGCGCTTGCTCAATATTGTGTAGTCGAGCTCGAGCCGAGCGAACTCTGTCTGCTG
>JBDTMO010001011.1:0-1510 GCA_039934235.1 bacterium
CGCGGCGAACAGCGCCGGCCCGTTGCTGCCGTGCCCGGAATCAGCGTGCTATTCGATGCAGAAGTCGAGTACGCGCGCGCCAACGCGCCCTTCGAGCGCACGTACAACGTACGGTTGCATAACGCGAGCGCTGCCGCACGTGGTGTCACGGTTACGTTGGCGGTACCGTCGCAGCTCAAGGTGGACTCGCTCGTTCGCCGCGTGGCCATCGAGCCGTTCAGCGACGCGGTACTCGCGTTTCATGTCAAAGGGTCGCTGCCTGCTGGCCGTCATGTCGTCCGCGCGACGGCCGAGAGTGGCGACGAGACATTCGTGTCCGGCTACGTGCCGCTGCACTACGATCACATTCGTCCGCTGCGATTCTATCGCGCGGCAAGTGTCGACGTCGAGGCGGTCGAGGCGAAGCTTCCGCCTAAGACGACCATCGCGTACATCCGCGGCGTCGGCGACAACGTCGCCACGATGCTCGCGCAACTCGGCCTAACGGTAACGTTGGTGTCGCCTGAAGAACTCGGAAGCGCCGACCTGTCGAAGTTCGGGGCAGTCGTCGTCGGCCCTCGTGCGTTCGCGGCAAGCCCTGCGCTCGTTGCACACGCGAGCCGGCTGCAGGATTTCGCCCGCGCAGGCGGAACGGTCGTCGTGCAATACGGACAAACCGAGATGCAGACGCCGGGAATTCTCCCGTACCCAATTACGCTGTCGCGCACGGCCGAGCGGGTGACGGAGGAGACGGCGCCGGTGAAGGTGCTTGCGCCTGGTGCAAGCCTGCTCACTGGTCCGAACAAGATTACGGAGAGCGACTTTCTCAACTGGGTGCAGGAGCGCTCGACCTACATGCCGACGACGGCCGATCCGCACTATCAGCATGTGTTCGAGATGCACGATCCTGGCGAGGCGCCGAACGAGAACGCAGTGCTCATCGCGCCGATCGGGAAGGGCGCGTATGTCTACAACACACTGGCGTTGTTTCGTCAGCTGCCCGCTGGTGTGCCCGGTGCGGCGCGCATTTTTCTCAACCTGATTGCCGCGGACGGCAAGGCGCCAGCGACGTCGTTGCCGAGGCCGTGAGTCGTTGATTGGTGCGATTGTGATTGCTGTCGTCCTGAGCGTAGCGAAGGACCGGTGGTTTCAACTGGTCAGCGCAACACCTCCACTGATCGTCGGTACGTCGCGCGTGGCCGGCTCACAACCTCGCGATGCGAGATCCCATTCCGTGCCTGTGATGCGTTCGAGTCGCAATTCAAATCGTCGCCCTGCATTGCTCGTGCTTGGGCGTTCAGCGCCGCAACAGCAACGACAACTGCTATCACGGATTTCGCGGAAAAGGCGCGGATAAAACAAAAGCCAAAAAAGCAGTTGCTCTATCCGCGTGTTTCCGCGAAATCCGTGATAGGTAGTTGCAATTGCTTCGCTGGTGCGGATGACCGGATGGAGGTGTTGCGCTGACCAGTCGCAATCAGCCCTGCGCTTTTCCGGTAAGTGGTCAAATCCCCCGCCCTCGTCCGGCCTG